>JAFXRA010000095.1 GCA_017526725.1 Candidatus Rifleibacteriota bacterium | reverse complement strand
TTCTCCATTAGAAGCTAAAAGAATAGACATAAAACCACATACCAGATTCATTGATGTACATGAATTCGGTATTATAGAAAGATGCTTTTTTAAAGCCTTTTTACGTCGTTCTTTGGGAGTTAAAGCTTCTTCAGATGCTTCGTTATTTGAATCTTCTGCTTTTATTATAAAAGATTCAGAACTAGCAGAATTTTCTTCTGATTCCTTATAGTTTTCTTCTGTATACTTATTTAATTTGATTTCTTTTGCCTTGTAAATTTCCATCTTTATCTTCTAGCTATAACAGTAGAAGCCCCTGTAACTCTTTGTCCTATCTTAACATCAATCTTCGCGTCTAACGGCATGAAGATTTCTGTTCTGGAACCAAATCTGATTAAACCAAAGCGTTCGCCTATATCTGCTTCATCACCGGGATTCTTCCAACAAACGATTCTTCTAGCTATCAAACCAGCAATCTGTTTAACTAGAATTCTGTAACCATCAGGACTTTCAATACCAACTGAATTTTGTTCGTTATCGGTAGAAGCCTTAGGTTCGAAAGCAGCGAGGAATTTTCCTGGTGCATATTGTCTATAAGCAATCTTCCCTTTAATTGGAGAGCGATTTATATGAACATCGAAAATTGATAAGAAAATAGTTACTCGTTTCGCTGGTCCATCAATGAAAGGAGCGTGATCTACTGAATCAATTCCGATTACTCTGCCATCTGCAGGTGATACAATCAAACCTTCTCCACTAGGAACTTTTCGTTCTGGATCACGGAAAAAATAGAGAGTAAAACCAGTAAGAATGTAGAATAATCTTCCAATCCATTTGTTAAGATATGAAGTTATTACACCAAGAGCAAGAAATAATCCTGCAAATTTAAACCCCTCTTTATGAATTGGACTTCTCATAGAACATTCTCCTTGGCTGTATGTTAAGTTGTATTATAATTCTATTACTAATATGTTGTCAATGCCGCTTCAAAATAAAACAATCTATTTTAATTATTGACTTAAAACAGAATTCAGGATTTTATTCCATTCTGTGTAAGTATTAAATTTAAGATGAAAATATTCATCAGCAGGCAAAATACCGCTATAGTAAGCAGCATATATATCTTTTTCCGGGAAAGTAATAGAAATACCTTTGGCGTTCTTTAATGAATCGGAATACTTAGAAAACTTTATTAAACCTTCAAAGGTAGCTTTTAAAGCATCGCACTCTATCTTTGCATCAGGCATCTTAACGTAAGATTCTTCAATAATCTGCTTAAAATCAATAAATTCTTTATAAGCTGAAAAACTCTGTATTACATCTCCGCTGACTGTCTCACCATCATTTGTAGTCTTCTGCGTTCTTATATTATAAAGCAGAGGAGCATTTGTATTTATATTTGCATATACGGCATTAAAATAGTTTTTACAGCAATTAACAGTTTCAGGCAGTACAGAGTTGTCGATAATACTGATTCCTGTTTCTATGGCATTTGGAGCATTAACATATTTTCTGCAGAATAGGCTGCTTAAAAGCTCAGCTTTATCATAAGCAGACAGATTTTCTATTTTCCTCGAAGACACTTCTCTAAAAAATTCTGCATAAGGCATACCTTCAGCAGGCATCAAAGCCTGAGAAAAAACGGTATATTCAGCCATATCGCTGAACTGATAAGCAGTTTCTATACAACCTAGATTACAGGCGTCAAAAACAATCATATCAAATTTTCTGTTTGAAGCTTTAAGTTCTTTTAAAGCTGTTTCAACGCCAAAAGCAGTATTAAGAACAGTTCCTGTTGCCAACGAAGTCGTATCATTCATAAAAACAGCTCTAGCAGAACTTAGGGCTCTTTCTCTGTCTCTCCAACCTCCACCATGAGAGCTCATTATCAGCGAATAGCCCTTTGCTGGATATTCCCTGATTGAAACTTCAATAAACTTTTCTAGAGCCATACAGTCTGTAGAATCTACATTACCAATTTCATTCAATAACTCCAGCTTATTACCAACTACTCTGTATCTTGCTCCACCTGGCTTCTTCAATAAAGGCAGGGAATTAAAAGTATCGAGAGCAATAATAATCTGCGAATTATCAGGCAAACCTGCTTCTGCAATAGAATTTACCGTATTTTCCATGAAAACGCCTAAATCATTATCGCCGGCAAAATAGAAAAGGAAAACATGGTCGTTGGGGTAAGCGCCGGAACCTCCTTTACTTAGTGATTCGGCGGCAGCCAGATAAGCATTTTTAACAGTCTCTACTTCTGATAAAGGGGTATCTTTCAGCAGTTCAGCATTCTTCTCTATTACTTCAGTAATCGCATCAAGAGTAGATTTGTAATGTTCATATTCAATATATTCAGGTCTGACTCTTCTTCCGTATTTATCTCTAAGAGTTCTAGCTATAAGGGAACGAGCTGTAGAATATAAATCTATTGTAATATTTGTATTTCCAGACAAACCTGATGAAGACGCACTCATCCATTCAAAAGACAGATTTGGATTAGAAGCATTTTTACAAAAAACAACAATCTGTTGTCTTGGCGCCATTTCTGAAAAAGAAAATTCGCCGTTTGCACTTATCGGCGCAGTAATTGAAACATCGTCCTGAACAGTTAAACTGAATACTGATAAATCTCGAAACTGATAATCATTGTTTCCGCATAAAGAAGTGGGAAACTTAATGTTATTCAGATTAACCTTTCCATATAGTTTTAAAACCGGGGCTTCTTCTTCTGGAACAACAAACGACCCCGACCCATTGTGCTTGCAACCAGTCAGAGACAAAGTCAATGTTAATAATATTAATGCTAGAATGAAGCGATACTTCATTTTGAAGTTAGAATAGTTGAAACCGTTGTTGTTTTTTAAAGCCCCTCCTTGAGGAGGGGAATAAAAGGGGTGGTGACTGAGCTAGTATTTACCATCTTTAGCGATAGCG
Organism: Candidatus Rifleibacteriota bacterium; assembly: GCA_017526725.1. The sequence continues at coordinate 2,430 of JAFXRA010000095.1, read as the reverse complement.
TATTATAATCCAAAGAACTAAAGCTAACTAAAATTACGTCACCCCTCAGTCAGACATTCGTCTGACAGCTCCCCTCAAGTGGAGCCTTTAGAGCCGTCCCACTTTCCAAGTTTGGAATAATTAGCAATACTAATTATTCCAAATGAGTAAGTCCGCCCATATATGGCTGCAGAACGTCAGGAATATAGATTCTTCCGCCTTCATCCTGATAGTTTTCAAGAATAGCAAGCCAAGTTCTGCCTATTGCAAGACCAGAACCATTCAAAGTGTGAACAAGATTTGTCTTAGCTTTTGAATCAGAGCCTTTATAGCGAATACCAGCACGGCGAGCCTGGAAATCTTCAAAGTTGCTGCAGGAGCTGATTTCTCTATACATTTTCTGTGATGGCAGCCATACTTCCAAATCGAAAGTCTTTGCAGCTGAGAAGCCCATATCCATTGTTGATAAGCAGACAACACGATAAGGCAGACCAAGAAGTCTTAAAATATCTTCTGCATCATCACGCAAGAGTTCAAGTTCTTTATAAGAATCTTCTGGTTTTGTAAACTTAACAAGTTCTACTTTGTCAAACTGATGCTGACGAATCATACCGCGAGTATCTTTCCCATAGCTGCCTGCTTCACTTCTGAAACAAGGAGTATATGCAGTAAGCTTTATAGGAAGGTCTGATTCTTTGAGAATTTCCTGTGCATAATAGTTAGTTACTGGAACTTCTGCTGTTGGAATCAGCCAATAGTCATAACCTTCAAGTTTGAAAAGATCTTCTTTGAATTTTGGAAGCTGACCTGTTCCTTTAAGAGCAGATGAATTAACGATTACAGGAGGTTCTACTTCTCTGTATCCATGCTTCTGGGTATGGGTATCAAGCATGAAATTCATGATAGCACGTTCCAATCTAGCACCATTACCGGTAAGAATAGAAAAACGAGCGCCAGAAATCTTTGCAGCTCTGTCAAAATCAAGAATACCAAGATTGGCACCAAGGTCAACATGGTCTTTTACTTCAAAACCATATTCCTTTGGGGTACCCCATCTCTTAACTTCTACATTAGCTTTTTCGTCGAAGCCCAATGGAACTGATTCGTGAGGAGCATTAGGAATATTCATCAAAAGGTCAGTGAATTGATTTTCCTGTTCTTCAAGAGCTTTATCCAACTCTTTAATCTTATTGCTCATCTGCTTCATACCAGCAAATAAGTCTTCACAGGGTTCTTTTGCGGCTTTTTTACGGCCTATTTCTTTATTTTCAGCATTTTTTTCAGCCTGAAGCTTTTCAACTTCAGCAATCATTTCACGGCGTTTTTTATCTAAATCTTCAAGAGGCAGTATTTTTTCAACTACTGCTTCTTTAGCGTTTTCAAGAAGAATTGCAAGTTTCTTGTCTGGTTCTTCCGGATTGCCATTGCGTTCAAGAATAGCTTTATTAGCTGGGTGGTCGAATGCAGCAAGACCGCGTTTAATCATAGCTGCCTTAAAGAGGTCTGGATTAGAACGAATCCATTTAATATCTAGCATAAAAAGTATATGCCTCCATAAAAAAATAAGAGTAAAATTTTTCGCGTAAAATTTTACTCTTATTCCCTTTTCAAATCAATAGTTTAGGTCAAATTTTTTCTTCTGAATTACAGCAGCTGTCTCATATGTGAATCAATATTAGCTTTATAGCGCTTATATGATTTCAGCGACTGAGAAACAATTTGTATGCTTCTTTTCATTTTTTCAGGTGAAACGACCAAAGCTATTCTGACTTCATTCTTACCAAGATTCGGGTCTAAGTAAAAATTCTTGGCAGGTGTAAGCGCAACCGTTTCGCCACCCATATTGAAATGTTCGAGAGTATAATGACAGAATTCATTTATATCATCTAATTCAGGGAATTTTATCATTACATAAAAAGCCCCTTTAGGTCTAGAAACGATGCACTTGGGGAGATACTTGTGAATGGCGTCCATAGTAGCTTCTAAGCGTTCCCTATATATTGATCTGAATTCTTCAATATATTCCGGCCGCCACATTGCAGCATCATAGCAGTTTGCTACGCCATATTGCATCATATCAGATATACAAGCAACAGTGTGGGCATTAACCAGTGCAATAGTGTTAATTATTGGTTGCAAAGAAACAACAAAACCTATTCTTGAACCGCATAACGAGAAAGTTTTGCTTGCAGAATCTACAACAATCATTCTGTTTATAAGCATTTCGTTCAACTCGTCATCATGCAGATCAATTTGCAAAACACTGACTGCTTCTTCATCACCTAATATCATTTCACGATAAACTTCATCGCTTATCAGATAAATATCATGTTCAACACAGATTCTGGCAAGTCTTTCTAATTCTTCATAGGTCATGATTCTTCCAGAAGGATTATTTGGAGTATTGATAAGAATAGCTTTGGTTTTATCTGTAATATAACTTTCAATTAC
>JAFXRA010000094.1 GCA_017526725.1 Candidatus Rifleibacteriota bacterium | reverse complement strand
GAGCTAGATTCAGAAAGGGCCATATTGTTAAAGAAGAAGATATCCCAGTTCTTCTTAGCATGGGGAAAGAAAATCTTTATGTATGGGAAAAGCAGGAAGGCTGGCTTCACGAAAATGAAGCAGCAGAAATACTTCGTGATTTAGCAATGGGCGAACACATGATTCCTAGCGAGCCCAAAGAAGGGAAAATAGAACTTTCCGCTGATTGCGACGGCTTATTAAAAATCAATACCAAAGCACTTTTGGGAATAAACTCTACTCCTCAAATGATGATTGCTACCAGACATGGAAATACTCCTGTAAAGAAGGGCGACAAACTTGCTGGCACAAGAATAATTCCTCTCGTTATAGAAGAAGAAAAGATGAAGAATCTACAAAAGAATACTCTTAGTATAACCAATGGGAAACCTGTTCTTGAGCTTATACCCTACTCTTTCAAAAAAGTTGGAATAGTAACTACTGGCTCAGAAGTTTACAAAGGCAGAATAGAAGATACTTTTACACCTGTTCTCATAAAGAAGCTTTCTGAATTCAATACAGAAATAATTGGTCACATAAAAACAGACGATAGCGATAAAATGACTACAGGTGCGATTAATGAACTTTTAGAAAAAGGCGCAGACTTTGTTCTTTGTACTGGTGGAATGAGTGTAGACCCTGATGACAAGACACCTTTAGCTATTAAGAATACGGGCGCTAATATAGTAAGCTATGGTGCTCCAGTCCTTCCTGGAGCGATGTTCCTTCTAGCTTATCTACCACCTATTAATGAGGGGAAAACAAATCGAGTAATCTGCGGGCTTCCCGGCTGTGTTATGTATGCAAAACGCACTATATTTGACTTGATTCTGCCTAGAATTATGGCTGACGACATCATAACAAAAGAAGATATTGCTGCTCTTGGCGAAGGTGGGCTCTGTCTTGGCTGCCAAACCTGCACTTATCCGAATTGCGGATTTGGAAAATAGGAAAATAATAAAATCATGAAAAACAAAACATTACTATTAACAATAATTATCTCTTTTATGTCTATTTTTTATTCTGCCACAGCAGAAGAATTGACCGACCAGGCTGGGTTTAAATTCAAAAAACCAGAAAAAGTGGAAAGGCTGGTTATCGTTTTCCCTCAAAGCTTTGGTCTTGCTTATATATTAGGACTAGGTAAAAATATTGTCGGTATGCCTTTACGCAGAATTGGTCTGCAAAAACAAAGCGACAGTATTTTTATGCGAACAGTAGCACCTAATATGGATAAAGCTGTAGATGTTGGAAACCCTGGACAGCCAAATACAGAAACCATACTTGGACTGAAACCTGATTTGGTTTTCTCTGCTATTCATGTTCCGGCATCTCAGAAACTAAATGAACTACTTAGAAATGCAAACATACCTGTTCTCGGATTAAAAGCTGGTTTTGGCGGCATAGAAGACTGGCTTTCAGCAGTCGAACTAGCAGGTAAAGCCTCTTGCAGAGAAGAACAGGCTCAAAAATACATTAACCTGTTCAGAAAAAACATGGAACTAGTTAAGTCCAAAACCCAGAATATTACGCAAAAGCCAAAAGTATTATTAATAAATAATGGTGACGGGCAAACAACTATAAGAGGAAATCGAACCAAGTTTGTATTTGAACTTATAGAAGCCGCCGGCGGTCAGACAATTGACCAGATAGAAGGTTCAGAATCCGGGGCTGTTAATCTTGAAGTAATACTGAAATTCGACCCTGATGTGGTAATTACCGACAACAAGTCCCATATGCAGAACTGGGAATGGTGGCCGCAGCTTCGAGCAGTTAAGGAAAATAGAGTTTATATTGTTCCAATTGATGACCCTTCTGTTATAATGACCAGCTGGGTTAACAACATGTATGCCCCTCTTGCTGTTCTTTGGATAGCTAAGTCAGTTCATCCAGAACTCTTTAAAGACTTAGATTTAGACAAAGAACACGACAAGTTCTGCGAAGAAATCTTTGGAATAAAAGCCAATTAGAGCCAAGCGAAGCTTGGCTGCAAAAAGGCGTTGCCTTTTTGCTAGGAAAGAGGGTGTAGGATAATTTCATCCTATTGAGCAGACACTAATTATAAGCAATTTTTCTTAAGCAAAACGCAAAACTTTTCAATTTTAAAAGTTTTGCGTTTTTATATATTGTTAAATTGTTTCTAAAATATTGTCATAGAGAAGAAAATCAAATAAATTTAAACTAATATAGCCATTCCCTAAATTCGTAAATGGATTGTTATCCATATTTATAACTATTTTTTTGTAACCATCATCTAATCTCGAAAAAGCTGCAACCTCTCTTTCTTTTGTTTTCTGATTTACAAGTGTATAACTTACTTGAATATAATATTGCTTTCCCATTAAATCTTTTGCGACAAAATCAATTTCTTTATCTCTATTTTTACCAATATCAACAATATAACCACGTCGTATCAAATCTAAATATACAATATTTTCAATTATATGCGTCATTTCTGTTTGTCTGAAATTAATTTTTGAGTTCCTTATTCCCAAATCGCAAACATAGTATTTATTTTGAGTTTTCAAATATTCCTTGCCTTTTATATCAAATCTATCAACTTTATAAAAAAGGAAAGCATCACAAATATGATTTAAATATCTAGTAATAGTTTCATTATCTATAGTTTTAAAGCCATTACTTATCAATGTATTTGCTATTTTATTAGCAGATACATAATTTCCTATTGATGAACATAAAAGATTTATTAATGCTGAAAATAGTTCTTCGTTTTTTATATCATATCTTTCAACAATATCTCTGTATACAACTGTATCACAAATCATCTTCAAATATGAGGCTTTGTCGTTGTTGTTTTCTTCCAATACAACGTAAGGCAACCCACCAAACATAACATATTCATTAAAAGCTTCTTGTTTATCTATGCCTTTATAATCATAATATTCCTTAAAAGAGAAAGGGAAAACTTTAATATCTATTCCTCTGCCTCTGAATATTGTATTTATATCACTTGAAAGCAAATGAGAATTAGAACCAGTAATATAAATATCTGTATTGAATTCATTTTTTATAGAATTAACAACTTCCTCGAAACCTTTAACTAACTGTATTTCATCAAGAATAATATAATATTTACTGTCGTTTTTTATTGATTTAACAAAAAAATTATAAAGCTTATCTGGATTTTTAAGTTTCTCCCATTTTTTTAAGTCGAAAGAAATGCTAATTATATTATCCTTTAAAACGCCATTATTTAATAAGTAATCACGATAAATACTATTGAGTAAGACAGACTTACCACATCTTCTTACACCTGTAATTATTTTTACAATATCTTTATCTTTGTATCTGATTAACTTTTCTAAATATTTATCACGTTTTATATACATTTTAATTTTACCAATATTTATTATACTTCTAAACGCAAAACTTTTCAATTTTAAAAGTTTTGCGTTTAGAATCAGCTTATTTCTACAGTAAACTAGCTAACAATAAATTGAATTCATATATTTTGTTATTGGAGTGTCCCTACTCCCTACACCCTAATCCCTAATTTCTAAAAAACACATTAGGCCTAAGAATGCAGATTAAGTCACAGACTAACGATTGCTTATAAAGACGGTTATGTTATAATACTCACGATTGCTAAAACAATCCCCTAACCCCTACGCCCTACACCCTAATCCCTAAAAATTAGATTAAGCTTAACAAGGCAGGTTAAAGCAGAAACCTTATAAGGAGCAGAAAAATATGCGACTCATCACAGACATGGCCGGAAGAACAGTCGAACTGTCAGATAAAATAAATAGAATTTACGCGCCATCACCCTATGCATCAACTTTATTGGAATCACTTTGTCCAGAGATGCTATGCGGTTTGTTTTTCCCGATTGAAGAACATCAGAAGCCATACTTAAACCCTTGCCTTCTAAATGTTCCAGTTATTGGCAAAATAAGTGAATTTGAAGCAATAAAGGAAGCAAACCCAGATGTAATACTAATTTGGGGCGATAAATCCAATCCCATTCACCCTAAATCAGAAAAAGCCATGGCAGAACTAGGAATACCCCATATTTATGCCTGCTGTGATGAGTTGGTTGATTTGCGTGACTACCCAGCTATTTACAGGTTTTTAGGGCAAGTTTTAGGAATAGAAGAACGAGCCGAAAAGCTTGCTGTTTATTGTGAAGAAACTCTTGCAGAAGCAGCTGAATTGGTTAATTCTGTTCACCCTCAACATAGACCAAGAGTTTACTATGCCGAAGGTAAAGACGGCACCCAGACAGAATACAGCCATTCACTACACGCTCATCTGCTGAATTTAATTGGTGATGTTAATATCCATCGAGGCACATTAGTCGGTCACCCTGGAATGGAACAGCTTACCGAAGAACAGCTTTTGGCTTATGACCCTGAAGTTATAATCGTTTGGCAAAAAGAAGCCTACGAAAGGATAACACAGAAAGATGGGGCTTCTTGCAAAGCAATTAGCTGGGGAAAAATAAGCGCTGTGAAAAACAACAGAGTCTATCAGATTCCAGTAGAGCCTTTCAGTTACTTCGACAGACCACCCTGCTTTATGCGAATACTTGGTCTTAAGTGGCTTTTAAGCATTTGCTACCCTGAAATATACAAAAAGAACTTTGAACAAGAAAAAGCGATGTTTCTGAAACTGTTCTTTGAGATATAAGATATAAGACCTAAAATGGAGATATAAGCTTTAAGCTGTAAGCTACAAGCCAGACAAGAGCATAGAGTGCAGAGCAGCAGAGCGAAGAGCGGACAGTAGACGCGAAACCTCAATTTAGAGATAAGAGCTTAGAGCATAGAGTTTAGGGGATTGTTTTAAGTCTTCGGACTTAACTTTCTACTGCTTAACAAAGTTCTCAAAAATCCCCTAGGCTGCTAATGCAGCCATTCCCCTTTAAAAAAGGGGATTCTTTAAGAAATGAGAGACAAGAGAAGTCTACACATTCGTCATAAAAAGTATAGCGTATGGGCTTTAGCCCTGAAAGCTATACGTTTATGACAATGGATAGACTTCTCTTGAGAGCATATAAGAAAAAAAAATACGCCGGAGGAATGCATACCGGCGTTAATAAATAGTTCACCCTATTAATTTATTCACCCAAAACTATTACCAATACAATGAATTTGCCTTAACATATGGGTAATAAGTTTATATTTATATACATATCACATAACACTATTTATTGCAACTATTCACTATTCATAAAAATATAAGAATTTAAACTTGACATTATTAATTATTTTTTATATATTTAAGTCGTATTAAATAGTATTTAATATTGATTTATTTAACTATACTCTGGAAACAAACAGTAACTCGACAACTGTTCTTCTAATAGGTCTCCTAATTTTGATGGAGACCTTTTTTTCTGTAGTTATTGATTTTTATTTCAGACCTTGATTGAACTTATTTCTTAAAAAGATATTCATCTAATTCTTTATCAGTCACTTTATAGTTATAAAAAAGGTCGTAGAATTCAGTAAAATCTTTGCGAATATCTGTTGTAAATTTGCCGGGGTAAAGAATATCGCCAAGCCAGAGTATACCGATTATTCTATTTACAGAGGGTGGCATATCCAAAACATTATAAGGAATGCAGGGAACAAAATAAACTCTGCCAGTTTTGCATGCTTTTATATTTTTCCAGCCATCATGCAGACTTTGAAGCAGCTTGTTTGGATCTTTTTCTGTTGGGGAAGCCGAATGAATTCTGTCTGCAAGTAAGATAACATCTGGGTTCCAAATCATTACCTGTTCCATGTTAACAGCAATTCTACCATCAGCAGCGCTATTTCTTTCAACCACATTGAAACCGCCAGCCATATCAATTATTTCACCATGACTAGTTCCTGCTGCTGAACTATTCAAGCCCTTTGGCCCCTGAGCATAATAGACTTTAACCTTATTGTTTTTTTCAAGTTCATTACAAATTTTTTCTGCTTTGAGTAAAACCTTTTCACAGTAGTCTGCAAGCTTATTGCAACGTTCTTCTCTATCAATGATTTTCCCAACAAAACGATAGACTTCGGGAATCTTCTTAACAGTCATTTCTGCCATAACAACTGGTATTCCTGTAGATCTCTGAAAATCCTCAGCGAGACTAATAGTCATATCTTCAACATAGGTAAACATTAAAGCTATGTCAGGTTTAGCCGCCATAATAACTTCTTTATTTGCGGAATTATTACCACCAACAGTTCCCAAAACAGGAATAGAATGGTATTTTTCAGGCACAATTCTTTTTTCACCTGGCAATAATTCAAAAGCATATCCACAGAGCAAATCCAAATCTATAGTATGCATCAAAACAACGCCAGGCTGATGATTAACGTAGACTTTACTGATTTTATCGGGAATATTTACAGTTCTGCCTGCCATATCTGTTATTGTTCTAGCTTCAACAACAGATGAGAGCAAGACAAAAGCCGCTAATAAAACATAGAATATATTGGCAACCTTTTTCATTGACTTCTCCAAATAAAAAATAAGCACATAAATATTATACAATATTTTTTGCTACTATCCACATATATTTTTCAACAAATTATTTTAGTTTGTAGAATTGTTAGAAGAGTAGGAAGGGTTGGAAGGGTTGAAAGAGTGATACGCTTCGCTATGGGACACTTCGTCGTGGGACAGTGACTAACGTCGCTTGTGGGAAGAGTTTGAAGGGTTAGAAGGGTTAGAAGGGTTAGAAGAGTTGAAAGAGAAGACCCCCTCAGTCTCGCTATCGCTCGCTAGCTCCCCCAGCAGTTCTATCTAACTCTGGGGGCGCATCTTCATTTTCCGCAGGTAGCGTCTGCTGTCCGCTCTGCTGTTCTATTCACTATGCTATCTAAAGTTTGAAACAATCGATACTTATTTTAGTTTAGTTTAAACCAAACATTCACACCAAGAGCTAAAGGCTCTAAGCACCACACCAATAAAACCTAAAGATAACCTCCAGCTAAGGTCAATCGCCTTAATCCCTACACCCTATACTCTATACTCTATTCCCTCGCCAAGCTTCGCTTGGCTCTACGCTCTACGTTTACCTGTTCTTAAAAGTAAAAAGATAAAGAAAGGTGCCCCAATTAGAGAAGTGAGTATTCCCAATGGAATTTCTGTTTGCATCATAGTTCTAGCAAGGTCATCCACGGCGAGCAAATAGGTTCCGCCCATCAAAATAGACAACGGCAACAGTCTGTTGTAATCAGGTCCTACTATCATTCTGCTTAAATGTGGAATAATCAGACCTACCCAAGCAATCTGACCGCATAAACTGACAACCGAAGAAGTTATTAATGTTGCGGCAGCTATTACAATCAATCTGATCGCTGTTGTATTTACTCCTAGAGCTTTTGCTTCTTCATCGCCAAAAGTCATGATATTAATTCGCCATCTTATGCAATAAAGAAGTAATATTCCCAATAAAACAGTCGGAATAACGAAAGCCATGGCTTTGGTATCAATAGACGATAAACTACCCATAAGCCAGAAAGTGATTTCAGGCAGTTGTTTAAATGGGTCTGCAATATATTTCACTACTGCGACAAAAGAGCCAAACATTGACGAGACAATCATTCCCGACAAAACCAGCACAAGAACAACATTATAGACTTTTCCAACCGAAGCAGTAATAAAAACACTAACGCCAACCGCAATCAAGCCGAATACAAAAGCAGAAAGCTGAATTCCAAAAGCTGGGAGTGAAAGCAGGATACCTACAGCAGCCCCGAAACCAGCACCTGTTGAAGCACCCAAAATATCAGGAGAAACCATAGGGTTAGAAAAAATACCCTGATAAGCAGCACCAGCAGCAGCTAAAGCTGCACCAGTAACAACCGCAGTCAGAATTCTAGGTAATCTTAAGTTTATAAATACATAACTGAGCTGCTGATCTTTTACAGACTGCCAATCAGTAATAGCAGAATATAGCCAGCCAAAAAGCTCTTTAAAACTAATCGGATATCTACCTACGCATAACGAAAGCAAAATAAGAACAAATAAAATAACAGACCAAATGATAATTGGGAGAAAAAAACTCCACTTATTGGTATTTATAGTCTTTTCAACGATTTCTGCTTCCATAAAAATAAAGTTAACACGCTTTGCAACTTTTTGCAATTTAATACAACCAATCAATTAAACAAATCACTTATATTATCAAAGTTTGTAGCCTACCCATTGTCATAAACGTATAGCTTTCAGGGCTAAAGCCCATACGCTAT
>JAFXRA010000093.1 GCA_017526725.1 Candidatus Rifleibacteriota bacterium | reverse complement strand
GTATAAAAAAGTAAAAGTTCTAACACTTCATAATCTGTGAAACCCTTTAATAAGCCATCTCTGAACCTGTTTCTCAGTCTATCCCTGTGGCCCCAGTAATTAGGTTTCTTTGTTTCCTGCTGTTTCTTTAAATTTTGAATTTTAGCCTTAATAACAGGAATTTCTACATTTAGTTTTTTGTAAATACTTTTAACATTGGATTTTGATTCAGAATTATTTACACCAATCTGAATAAGATTATTGCCTTTATTCTTTGTTTCTGTTTTTCTAGAAATACTATCTTCATCATCATTTTGATTAGGTGAAATTTTATTAAGAATTTTATCTTTATTTTCAATTCTCGCTTGTGAATTATTTCTCAAACCATTGTCTTTATTGTCGATATTCTCTATATCTGTTCGTGATTTATCTCTGATAGCTTTAATCTTATTTTCTATATCTGATTGTATATTATTATCACTGAAACTCTTATCATATTTATTAGTAATTAATTGAACTATTTCGTTATCTTCATCTTTTTTATCCATGAATTAGCAAATACTCCTAGTTTGTTTGTATTATATTATAGCATAAGATTGGAAGATATAAGAGTAGAAGTGTTGCGCTTCGCTGTGATATGATTGCTGTCGCAATCCGTGGGACAGTAGCTGACGCTGCCTGTGGGATATTGTTGGAAAGGTTGGAAAGGTCGGAAGGGTTGGAAGGGTGAGAAGGGTTGGAAGTGTGAGAAGGGTTGGAAGTGTGAGAAGGGTTGGAAGTGTGAGAAGTGTGAGAAGTATTAAGCTTTAAACAAAAACGAAAAAAAAATAACTTTCTCTCTTGATGAAATCAAAATAAAAGATTAAACTGTTTAAAAAGTTTTTAAGGTAGTATTTAAACAATAAGGAGTTTATATATGTCTGATTGTCTAAGTTACCTCGGTATCACTGGTACCAAAAATGTCTATGTTAACCTCAGCGTTGCAGAATTAGTTGAACAGGCTATTCTTCGCGGTGAAGGCAAAATGGCTGCAAACGGTGCTCTTTTAATCGCTGGCAACAACGGTAAAAGATTTGGCCGCTCTCCAAAAGACAGATTTGTTGTAAAAACTGCTAATACCGATGGCGTTTCTTGGGGCAAAATCAATGTTCCATTTGAAAAAGAAAACTGGACTAAGCTTCTCAACAAAGCTAAAGAATATCTAAAAGGCAAAGACGTATTTGTATTTGACGGTTTTGCTGGTGCAGATGAACAACATCAACTCCAAGTAAGAGTTGTTGCTGAAAGAGCTTGGCATGCACTCTTCGCTACCACCCTTTTTATCGACACTAAAGCCGACAAACTTCAAAAAGACCCAGGTTTCACAGTTCTTAATGTCTGCAATATGCCAATGCCTGACTATAAAGAATACGGTCTCAATTCAGAAGTATTTGTAATCATCAACTTCGAAGAAAAGATTGTTTTGATTTGCGGTACTCATTACGGCGGAGAAATCAAGAAGAGCATTTTCTCTGTAATGAACTATTTGTTGCCAGCAAAAGGCGTATTCACTATGCACTGCTCTGCTAACATCGGCAAAGAAGGCGATTCAGCTTTGTTCTTCGGTCTTTCTGGAACAGGTAAAACCACTCTTTCTGCTGACCCAGACAGACGTCTCATCGGTGATGACGAACATGGTTGGGACGAAAAAGGCGTATTCAACTTTGAAGGCGGCTGCTATGCTAAGTGCATTAAGCTCAGCAAAGAAAACGAACCTCAGATTTACAATGCAATCAAATTTGGTTCTGTATTAGAAAATGTTATAGTTAACGATAAACGTGAACCAGACTATGATGACGGTAGCATTACAGAAAATACTCGTGTAACTTATCCAACAAGCCATATTGATAACTGCGTAATGGAAGGTCGCGGCGGAATTCCAAAGAACGTATTCTTCTTAACCGCTGATGCTTATGGCGTTCTTCCTCCAATCAGCAAACTCTCTCCAGAACAGGCAATGTATCACTTCATGTCTGGTTACACAGCAAAACTTGCTGGTACTGAAGCTGGCGTTGATGAACCACAGGCTACATTCTCAACTTGTTTCGGTGCTCCATTCATGGTAAGACATCCATCAGTATATGCTAAGATGCTTGGCGAACGCATGGAAAAATACGGAACCAAACTTTGGCTTGTAAACACTGGTTGGAATGGTATTAAAGACGCTGCTGGCAAACCAAAACGTATGCCAATCAAATTGACTCGTGCTCTCCTTAAAGCAGCTCTCAATGGCAGCCTTAACAATGTTAAATTTGAAAAAGACCCAGTTTTCGGTATGGAAGTTCCAACTTCTTGCCCAGGCGTTGATGATCCTTCTATGCTCATCACCAAGAATACTTGGTCTGACAAAGCTGCTTATGATGCAAAAGCCAACGAACTTGCCAAGAAGTTTGTAGAAAACTTCAAGCAGTATGAAGAAGGCACTGATCCAAAGATCACTGCTGCTGCACCAAAAGTTAAGTAAGCAATAAGCTATAAGCTTTAAGCAACAAGCAAAAAAAGGCCTCTAGAAATCTAGAGGTTTTTTTTTGCTTGTTGCTTGTTATCGCTAGATTAGTTAGAATAGTAATTTGAAACTAAAGTTTGAGGAGTAAGTTATGTCAAAATTTGATGAATTATTGAAATTAGAAGAGCCTCTTAAAAAAGATAAGTTTGGGGAATGGATAGTTGATTCAAAACATAAAGGAACAAAAGATGATCCTATTCAATTGCCTTTTCCTGCTTACACAGATACTGTTAATAAACTGATAAAAGCAGTTTATAACTTCAATGAAAAAAATCCAGATTACAATTTATATAATTACAACGAAGTGCTTGAACAGAATGGTTATAAGGAATTAATGTTTGATAAGATAGATGTATCAAATATGGATGACAAATGTCTAATGGCTTTATTTATGGCTTTAGTTCGCGGTGAACGTTTTTGTGATGGTTTGATTATGAAAATGCTTGAAGCTGGAATTGTTCAAAAATGGCTTAAAAGACTCAAAGAATTCTAAGAAAATACTGCTTAGATGCCAAATAAAAAAGGTCTATATAATATAGACCTTTTTTATTTACTTAAAATTCAAGTCTTGAAACTTGTAACTAAATTACAGTTTTAAACCGTTCTGAGCAACGTATTTACCAATAACAGAGAGAACATCGCCCTGATCTTTCTTTTCTTCTTCAGTAGTTGGATTCATAAGAGTATTAGCATTTCTCTTATTGAGAATATTCATAATATTTACAGACATACCCTTGCCAAATTCAATTACTTTTGCCTGGAAAGCTTTATCTTCATCAGTCTTAGGATTAACTAATCTCTGAAGATATTCCATACCGTGACTTTTTAAGAAATCGCCAGC
>JAFXRA010000092.1 GCA_017526725.1 Candidatus Rifleibacteriota bacterium | reverse complement strand
AGTCGCAGACTGCGTGGCAATCCAGTCTTCTTGTGATGATGGTTGCTCCAAAGAAGAAAATAAACTACGAATTCGGTCACCACCCCTTTTATTCCCCTCCTCAAGGAGGGGCTTTAGAATAGCGCCTCTAGTGGAGGCTTTAGGACAGTCCTTGTCCAAAGAGGTGTTATTAGATTTATATGAAGAAACAAGCTGGTAGCGGTCGTTGTAGCAGAGAGCAAAAATATTATGATAAGGAATCGCTTTATCAATAAGCTGTAACGCAGATAAATCAAGACTTTGAGAGGTTAGCTCAATTTTGAAAACCTCTAACTCTGTTACGCTTTTTCCAACAGCTAAATTAACAGTTGAAGCAGCAATCTTATTAGTCCAGTAAATAGCCTTTATTTGCTCTACAAAGACACGTTTCAAAGCAGGAGTTATATCTAATTTTTCGTAGAATTTCTGCTTGGGTATTTTCTTGTTAAACTCTGTTGTTTTAGGTAATCCAAACATAGTGACTCACCTGACCACCAAAAAACAGATTAACTCGAAGTCATCAAGACCAGAAACCACAGACCTTAAAGCAGAAGTTCCCCCAGGAGTAAAAAGGCTGTCTAAATCGCTTTCTTCTTTTACATTGATAATAGACTTGACCACTTTATCTAATAAAGATGACATTTGCTCCATATTTTTGCCATCATCGGTTTCTTTATTGAAAACTGAGTATAATTCCTGTATTGGTTGGGATTTTCCGCGACAGAGAGCACGAAAAGTATCTAAGAGTTTTTTCGGCTTAAGGTAATCACAGATTATTTCACCTTCATCGCTTATATAAACCATGTAAAAAGGATGAATTCTGTTGCGGTTATCGATGTTTATATTATTATTGATGTTTTTGAGGACAAAGATTACCCCATTACATCAATCTGTATTTGCGTAAGTTACTGAATGTAAGCCTTTGGGCTTCTTCGCCAGATCTTCATGATTTTTGACGTATTCAAGCAAATCAAGTCTGAACTCATTCAAGCCCAAATCCATAATAGATATGCCAGTAGACATATCTTCAATATTTACAACTTCTTCCTGTAGACGCTTCAACTGTAGTTTTCTATATTCTAAATCTCCCTTTTCTTCTGGGTTAATTAAATCATCATCACCAGTAGAAGTCATAACGGAGATTTTCATTCTCGTTTCTACACGAGATTTTAAATTTATGTAATCGTCTAACTCTATGTCAGGCCAAAAATTAACAAGCTGAATACGCGCATTCCTAGAGCCTATACGATCAATTCGCCCAAAACGTTGAATGATGCGGACGGGATTCCAGTGAATATCATAGTTTGTCAAGTAGTCACAGTCTTGAAGGTTCTGGCCTTCAGAGATACAGTCAGTGGCAATAAGTATGTCTATTTCAGACTTATTGTCTGGCATTAAAAGCTTTTTGTTTTTAGAAAGAGGTGAAAAACAAGTAAGTACATTGTTCAGAGTAGGCTTTAAACCTTTAATAGTTGTTCTTCCCTCAATAGAACCAGTAACTACTGCTGTTTCAAGACCAAATTTATTTTTTACAAAAGTGCTGATATTGTCATAAAGGTAGTCAGCAGTATCTGCAAAAGCTGAAAAGATAAGAATCTTTTTGTTGTTTTCATTAATCGGTTGATTAATTTTATTGGTAATAAGCTCAAACAGCTTTTGAAGTTTAGAATCATGCTCTGGAGTGATATTAGATACCATCTTAATGAGAGAATCTATGGTTTGTGAATCTTCTTCCAACTCAGACTGCCAAGAAGTAATATCTATATCACGAAGATCAATCTTGACCTTTTTGCCGACTGAAAAAAGGTCTTCGCTATTTGAATCTTCAAGGTCAAGTTCACTTTCTTGAATTTCAGCAACATTTAAATCTGATTTCCCCGAAAGTCTGAAATCTTCGATAGACTTTAAAGTGCTTCGAATATAAGCAAGTATGCGACTAAGAGTTAAATTAAAGGAATAAACTGAACTTTCAAGGCGTTTTAACAGGTTGATTCGCATTAAGCGCTGAATACCCTGTTCACGTCCTTTTTGTGAAATGCCTTTATGTTCTAGGTCTTCGTATTTGTCTAACTTACTATCAAAAATAAAGATAGAAGGTGTGTAAATGCTGAGGCGAAGCTGAAGAAGAAGGTTATATATTGCTTTGTAGGTGACGTTTGAATTGAGGTTAGCAGAATCTAGTGCTTCAGCGTGGTTGGTGGTGCGATTTTCTAAAGCTTCCCCTTGAGGGGAAGTGGCTTGCTTGCATGCCGAAAGGGTGACCGAACTAGAGTAATCTCGGTTTAGCGATAGCGTATTAGAACCGCCTGTGCTATTATCGTCATTGCGAGCAGTCATTAGACTGCGTGGCAATCCAGTTTCTTTTGCTCGTGACAATGTTTGCTCCAAAGAATTTGAGTTTACTACGGATTCGGTCACCACTCCGTCAGCCTTACAGGCTGCCACCTCTCCTCTAGGAGAGGCTTTAGGGCAATCACACCCATCATAACCAACACCAATCACACCTTTTACGTTATAGCTGTGACTTTCGTTAGCTAAAACAATTCCCTTATCTATACTAAAAGTATTAAGGTCCGTTAAATTAGCACGGATAGAGATGGGCTTTAGACGTTCGGGGAACTTGCCTATCTTTTCAGAGTTATAGTATTTTTCTATATGCTTTCTAGAACGAGCTATAGTAACGGAATCCAAAAGTTCAAAGAAATCAAAGTCTAGAGAGCTAAGCAACCTTTCAGTAGTACGTTCTTTTGCATCGAGCTTGCTCCAGGAGTTAAAAGCTGTTTGAGCCTGCCTGAAAATATCATCAATTTGTTTTTTTGTATTTAGTTTGTTGTCTAATAGTTCTGGTGTTCCTTCATAAGCTATTGCAAGCTGGTTTTTGAGGTCAGAAAAACGGTTGTTCACAGGGGTTGCCGAAAGCATTAAAACTTTGGTCTTTACTCCAGCCCTAATAATCTTGTTTAATAGTTTTGTATAGCGATTTTCTTTTACCTCTAAAGATGTGGTGCCTCTTCCATTACGAAAATTATGAGATTCATCAATTACCACCAAGTCATAATTGCCCCAATTCAAACGATCTAAGTCTAAACCGTTAGACTGCCCGCCATTTCTTGATAAATCACTATGGAAGAGAACATCATAGTTTAAGCGGTCTTTTGAAATTGGGTTATTGATGTAGTTGTCTTTAAAAGTGTTCCAGTTTTCAGCAAGCTTTTTAGGGCATAGAACCAAAACAGATTTATTTCTGTTTTCGTAATACTTAATTACAGCAAGAGCAGTAAAGGTTTTGCCCAAACCTACACTGTCAGCAAGAATACAGCCGTTGTATTTTTCTAATTTATTAATAATTGCAAGAACAGCATCACGCTGAAAGTCGTAAAGCATTGACCAGATTATGCTGTTTTTGAAGCCTGT
>JAFXRA010000008.1 GCA_017526725.1 Candidatus Rifleibacteriota bacterium | reverse complement strand
CACATGAGAAACATCTATTTCTCATTTTCCGAAGAAATAACAGATAGATTAAGCGGTTATGTAAATATAGGCACATCATTCACAAAAAAACAGACAATCAGGTTAAATAATGTTGATTCTATCGAAATTGACAAGAAAAATATTGTTTATGGCGGATTTGGTGTAGAATATCAAGTAGCTTCAAGCATGGCTTTGTTTGGTGAATTCAAAGTTGCCAATTACAGAGATTTTGAAGCTTACCAGAACAACCCAGACAGACACAGAGCACATGTCGGTGTCAGATTTGGAAACGATAATATTCAGCTTGAATGTATAGGCATGAATATTACTGGAGATGATCCAAATCTGGTAATTGGCGGTGCAATAGGTTTCTAATATAGTGGAAGACCAGAAAGCAAAATATAATATACAAGAGCTGCTTTCTCCGAATATAATTAATAATCCATCAAGATTCCTGGAAATTTTGGAACATGTGGATTCGATGGTTCCTACACGAGAATCAGCTCTGATTATAAAGAAAGCAATGGCGGTCCAAAAGGACCCCATTCTTTCGTTTTTGCTTAAAAAATCATTCAGACTTGCTGCATTCAAATTAAAAGGCGCTGCTTTTAAGATTTCTCTTCAAGGGTTAGATAAACTCCTTCGTTCTCCAGACAGATTAGATGATTTGGCCTTAGCTGTAACATCAGTTGATAAAGCAGAAGCATTCATGGCTTCTGACTTTTTTAAATCATCTAATTGGAAATACTTCCCAACTGAAATACTGCCATGTTTCTGTTATTTTTATAAAAAACATGGCAACAGCCAAGACTTAGACGACCTGCTTGAACTGACCAGACACCCTAACCCAACTGTTATCGCTGCTGCATTAGAAGCTTTAAAAAAGCTTGACACAGGAAGTCTGCGCTCAATTTTACAACCTTTAATACAGAAAAACTCTGAACAACAGAAAAAATCTGCTGCCTTAGAACAATTATATGTTTCCAATGCAAGTTACAATTCAAGTAATATTTCAAATGAAAGTAAAGAATATTTCATTGAAAATCACCAACTTATCATAGATACATTACAGAATGGCACTTCGGACATTGAAACAGTAAGAATTCTCAGACTTATAAAAAAATATGGCGATGCACAGGATGTAAATTACGTCAAACCTTTTTTAATAAAAGACAAACCAGATATTGTTAGAGCTGCTATAAAAGTTCTTGAAAAACTTGACCCAGAATATCTATGTATTTACCTACCCCAACTGCTTCAGGATAAGAATACAAAAGTAAGACTTACAGCAACAAGAGCTTTTCAGTCTATAGACAGTGAAAGCGTTATAAATATGGTCTTAAGCCTTTTAAAATCATTAAATGTCAAACAAAGAACCATAGGAATAACTACAGCAATGCTTGTTGATTTCAATATGGTCAGAGACGCTTATCTGATGGCATTTTCCAAAGAAACATCAGAAGATTTGCTGGAAAAAATCGGACTGGTTCTTGCAGCCAATCCAGACAGAGAATTGGTTAAAGATTTATATTTCGCTCATAAATCTTCAAAAACTCTTTTAAAAGCTCAAAGAGAAAAAATCATTGAAATGGTCAGTGAAAAAGTCTCTTTTTCATTAGGCGGAAGCCCATGGCCAAAAGAGTTAGTAATAGAAGCTCAAGATATTTATGAGGCTGCACAAAAAGAAGGCGTTTCGTCTCCTTCTGTTATTGAAGTTGAATCTGAAAAAACCTCTTCTCCAGCAGTAAAGAAGCCAACCAGTTTATATAATAGTGCAAAGGTCGTCAAAACAAATATTAGTAAATTTGCGACTATAAATACAAACAAAGATCAACCAGAAGAATCTTTTTTGGAAAAATCAGGCTGGTCCGCCTTAAACACAAAAGCAAAAATGACAATTATAATTTTGCTCTTAGGCGCCGTCTTCTGGGGTATTCTAATAGTAGTTGTAGTTATGAGGGTATTATTTGGCGCATAAAAAAATCCCCCTTTCGGGGGAATTTTTTTATCTTTCAGTTTTCTGTTTTCAACTTTCAATTTAATCAGCGGTCTTCCACTTGTTTACTTTTTCAGTAATCATCTTGAGTAAATCGTCAGAAGCTTTTGCTGAAGAGCTTTCTACAGTGAGATTTACAAATGGCTTGTCTGGGTCAGGCAGAACGAGAACCCAATCACCCTTGCCCATTAGAATCTTAACGCCGTCGATAAGCTGAGTTTCTTTGTCTTTAGCAAATTCCATAGCGTATCTCATTACCTTGCCCTTGGCTTCCCATGGACATGGAAGTCTTTGAGTGCGGGTATAGAATTCTGGAACAGAATCAACTATTTCTGCTAAAGACTTGTTGAGTTTTGCAATACCTTCTAACAACTTAACTGTTGCGTAAATACCGTCAAATGCAGCCTGGAAGCTGGAGAAGATAGTTCCGCCCTTTTCATCCAAGCAGATTTCTATATCTTTATTGAGAGCTGCATCATTCAACGCTCTAACACTTGTCTTAGTGCGAATAATTTTGCTCTTTGATTTTGCAGCAAGTTTTTCAAGCTGATGAGTTGCAGATACAGGAACAGCTACTGTTGCGCCTGGCTTCAGATCGAAAATCATCTTAGCCCAGGTGAGCATTGCCTTCTGCCCCTGAATTACACGACCATTATTATCAATCATGGTGATGTTTTCAGAACCATTGCCCATGATTACGCCGAGGTCTGCATTCAAAGACTTAACCATTGTAGTAACAGTTTCGCGGGATTTTTCCTGAGAAAGATCCCAAATCTTGTCTTCATCATGATAAGCATTGAGAGTAATTACTTCGCAGCCAAGCTTGCCAAGGAATGAGTTGAATACGCCGCTAGCTTCGCTGAATGCAAAATCAAGAACTATTCTTAACTTGCGTTCTCTGATTGCTTTAACATCAATGCTCTTAAGCAATTCTTCGCAGTAGTTTTCTGGAACTCTCGGTGGATAAGTAATTTCGCCGACTTCTACAACATTGGCTCTAACAAAGTCTTCACGGTTGAACAAGCGTTCAATAGACTTCTTAGTAGCAGTAGAAATATCACGGCCCTGCTGGTCGAAAATCTTTATTTCAAGCTGATTTGGATTATCATCAGCCATCTTTACGTGTACACCACCATCTCTTAAGAAAGCATTTGGTTTGTAGCGTGCAACTGGTTCTGGAGTAGCTCTGAGGTCAGCTACATTAATACCTGCAGATGTAAGACCGCAGATGATAGAGCGGTTAATCATTCTGCTAACCTTTGTAGCATCACGAGATACAATTATGCTAGAACCCTTCTTTAAGCTTGAGCCATAAGCAGCACCAAGCTTACAAGCCATTTCTGGAGTGATTTCAATATTTGCCAGACCAGAGATAGCGAAATCTGTAAAGAGGTTCTTGCTCCATTTATCGTTATAAATCAAACTGTAAAGAACGGTTGAACCTTCTTCAACTTCCTTCTTCGGCCATATCTTGACGTTTTCACGCACAACAGCATTTTTGCCGATTATACAATCTTCACTGATTATTGCACCGCTTTCAACTTCGGCGCCTTCTTCGATTCTACTTCTGCTACCGATAACAGCTTTGCCGAGTTCTGCTCTTTCGCCTATTTCAACATTAGACCAAACGGTTGTACCTTTAAGTCTCGCACCTTTATGTACAACAGAATCATCACCGATTACGCAGTTTTCAAGTTCGCAACCATCTTCAATAACACAGTTATTGCCGATTACAACGCCACCTTTAAGTTTAACTTTGTTCTGTTTCATCTTGAAGTTCTTGCCAACATAAACATCGCGACCGACGATATTTAAACGTTCACCCGGAAGCTGAACACGTACATCGCCATTCAGAACATTCTGATGAGCTAAAATGTATTCATCAAGGCTACCTATATCTTTCCAATAGCCGTCTGCAATATAGCCATAGAGAGGCAAGCCTTCTTTAAGCATTAATGGGAAAAGATTCTTACTGAAGTCGAATTCAGTCTTTTCAGGAATATATTTGAAAATTTCTGGTTCAAGAATATAAATACCAGTATTGATAGTATCTGAGAAAACTTCGCCCCAGCTTGGCTTTTCAAGGAATCGGATAATCTTTCCATCTTCACCGGTAATTACAACACCGTATTCAAGAGGATTAGCAACTCTTGTAAGAACCATGGTTGCCATAGCTTTCTTTTCTTTATGGAACTTAATAGCTTCAGCCAAATCAAAATCTGTTAAAACGTCGCCTGAAATAATAATAAAAGGTTCGTCTTTAAGCTTTGCTTCAGTATTTTTAACGCTTCCTGCTGTACCGTAGTCAGCGGCCGCCATCTGATATTCCATTTCTATACCGAACTTCTTGCCATCACCAAAATAATTTGTAATTACTTCTGGCTGGAAGTAAAGAATTGAGCAAATGCGCTTAAAATCATACTGTTTAAGCAGATTAATGATGTGTTCCATCATTGGAACATTTGCTACAGGAGCCATTGGCTTTGGGATGTTACAAGTAATTGGGCGCAGACGGGTACCAAAACCACCTGCCATGATAACTGCCTTCATATTTATTCCTCACTCATTCCTTTATTTGTCGGGATTTATATATCCAACATTTTTATATTAAAATCCTAGCAAAATTTAGTCAACTCTTTATTTATTTTTTTTAGGGTGTAGGGCAAAGGGAGGAGGGAGAAAGGGAAGAATTAGGAAGTAGGAGTGAGGAATTAGTAATTGAAATAACTTAAAAGTGGGAGTTCAACGCTGCGCTGTGGGACAGCTTTGCTTGTGGGACGGCAACTAATGTTGCCTGTGGTAATTGTTTATATCGTTCGAAGAGGCTTTGGTATAAAAGATGCTGCCCCACGATAGTGGGGAAGCTGGATTTGGCGAAGCCAAAGACTGAAGGGGGAGCAATGCACAGCATTGCGTTAATACTTAGAAGAATTACGCAAAGCTTCGCTTTG
>JAFXRA010000091.1 GCA_017526725.1 Candidatus Rifleibacteriota bacterium | reverse complement strand
GATTGATGGCATCTATTATTTCAAAAGGCTGATGAAAAGCTAGTTCGTAACGAATATCCAAGTGAAATGTATGAGGAGCAAAATAATTATCCGGCTGAAAATCGTAGATAGGAGCAGATTTTATATTAACGCCTTCATCATCATTCGTTAATTCAAGACCAGGAAACAGTCCTTTAATCAAGGTAGATTTACCTGAACCTTCGCCACCTATGATTCCTATAAGTAAATCATTTGGATTCAGGTATCGCTGAGAAATCATTGTACCGAGTTGATACATTCTGTATCTACCGCGGGGAGCATAATATGAAGAAAGTAACAATGGCTCTAGATGTGCTGTGTTATAGTATAAAAAGGGACTTTTGGTATTATTACTGCCTTCATTATTCATATTATTCTCTCCTGCGTTCTTGATTAATTCTTTAATGGAACCTCACAAATATTTTACCCTAGACCGCCATAAAATCAAACAAATCTTTTATTTAACTTTTACTTTGTATTGTGAAACAACCATACTATAATTAATGTATGGATGGTAGCAAATCTATAGTGAAATAAACAAGGAATAATAACAGTTCAGATACACTAGGCGCAGGAGATAGATAAAAATGTTATGGTTAGATATCGGCCGAGAATTAACGACTTTAGAAATGAAAAAAGTAATTGTAGAAGATATTCTTGGCGAAGGCGGTCAGGGTATAGTCTATAAAGTTAATTATGATGGCGTATCTAAGGCTTTAAAATGGTATTTTACAAGTAAACTGAATAATCCAGATGAATTTAAAGAAAACCTGGAAAGAAATATAAAAAAAGGGAAACCAAGCAATTCTTTTCTATGGCCTCAAGATATAGTAACAGATTCAGAAGGTGGTTTTGGTTATATTATGGATTTGAGGCCAAATAGTTATAATGAATTATCTGAATACCTTGTAAAAAAAGCAAGATTTAAAAGCAATAAAGCTATAATAAATGCCGCTCTAGATATTTGTAGTGCATTCAGAGCTTTGCATCTAAAAGGTTTATCATACCAGGATTTGAACGATGGTAACTTTTTTATTAATGAAGAAACAGGTAGAGTATTAATTTGTGACAATGACAATGTTGTGCCTGATGGAGACAATAAAACCGGTATCCAAGGGAAATGCAGGTATATGGCTCCAGAAGTAGTGTTATGCAAAACCCTGCCTAACACGCAATCAGATAAATTCTCCCTGGCAATAGTGTTATTTATGCTACTATTCAGAGGTCATCCTCTTGAAGGGAAGAAGACCCTTGTTCCTTGCGTCACAGAAAAACATGAGCGATTATTTTACGGAGAAAACCCCATATTTGTCTACGACCCCAACAATGAATCTAACAGACCAGCATTAGGAGTTCACAACAATATAATTATCACATGGAAATATTACCCTGAATCGCTTAAAAATATGTTTATTAAAGCTTTTTCACAAGAATCTATGAAAAATCCCAATAATAGAATAAGAGAGAGAGAATGGGCAGATATTTTTATTAAATTGCGTGACGGCATAGTAAACTGTCCTTATTGTAATGATGAGTTTTTCTCTAATACTGAAGACTACAATGTTTTATGTCCAAATTGTAGTAATAATATTCAAAGACCAGGGAAAATCGAATGTGGACCATATACTATTCCAATTTTTGTGGGGAATAAACTATATCATTGCCATGCCGAAGGTTTATCAGACGAGCAGGTAGACTGTTTTAAAGAAATAGGAGAAATAATTCTGGGCAAAAGCAAAATTGAAGGGAAACCACCTGTAGTCGGCATTAGAAATCTTTCTGATGTAGCCTGGCACACCCTTGGTGACAAAGTTTCAACTATTGAAAAAGGTGGAGTTGTGAGAATAGTTAGAGGTCTAGAAATAGACCTGGGTGGCGAGTTAAAGCCAGCAAAAATAATATAATTCTAGGAGATAGATGATGCCATCTATAGAAGATATAACAAATGAAATTTCAAGAAGAACTATGATTCTTTTTTTCCTTATAGATACTTCTGGAAGTATGAACGGTGAAAAAATAGGTGCTGTTAATGCAGGAATGGAAGACACTATTCTAGACATAAGAGAAATAACAAACTCTGACGCACAGGTAAAGATTGCCGTATTAGAATTCTCAACTGGAACAAAATGGCAGACACCCCAACCCATAGATATAGAATCATTTGTCTGGAATCGTCTTGAAGCTACAGGATTAACAGATCTTGGAGAAGCCTGTTTAAAACTAAACGAAAAGCTTTCAAAAAATGCTTTCATGAAAGATGGTGCTGGTAATTATGCTCCTGCTATCATTTTAATTTCTGATGGAAATCCCACAGATAATTACGAAAAAGGTCTAGAAGCTTTATATCATAACAACTGGTTTAAACAGGCGATTCGGGTTGCTTTTGCAGTAGGAAGCGACGTTAGAATTGATATGTTAGAAAAATTTACAGGAAATAGCGATACAGTTATTCCAATTCATAACAAAAGCCAATTACGAAAGATAATCAGGTTTGTAAGCGTAAGAGCTTCGCAAATAGCAAGTAGAAGCAGTGCTATTTCCGATGAAGAAAAAACTGATTCTATTTTAAATTCAAGACAAAAAGAAGTTATAGAAGCTTTGAACGAAATAAACTTAGATAGTAATTATTTGGATGATGATATAGAATGGTAACAGATAATTATTATCAGTTTTGCCAATCTGTAATTGGTTATAGCCATAGAGTAAGGAACCTCCCTTGTCAGGATGCCTGTAAAACAATATCTAATGAGGAAACTAATCTAATGATTATTGCTGTTGCAGACGGTCATGGCAGCGAACCTCTGAGTCAGACTGGTTCAAAAATAGTTGTTGAATCTGCTTGTAAGAATATAGCAGACTTTGTTAAAGAACTAAATAATACTGATATTATAAAGTCTTTCAAATCGTTGTCTAAATCTATTTATTGTGGAATTAACCCAGAAGTAAAAAATAATGGTTTTGCTATTTCAAAACCTTTTTACGTAAACGATTCTGGTTATCAAAAGATAATAAATGAAAAATTGATTACAGAAGAAGCTTTAAATGAATTTAGCATAATTTCTGACTTTTTTAATGCTTTAAGCAAACTAGAAAAATTCATTGTGTATGACTGGTGCACAAAAGTTACTGAGGATTTCTCAAATATAAAAGACAAAGAACCCGAAAAATTAAAAGAATATAATATAAATGAATCAGATTTCAATAATCCTTACCATCTTTATGGAACAACTTTGCTAGCTGCTGCTATTTCAGAAGAATACTGGTTTGCAATACAAATAGGTGATGGCACTTGTTTGGCTTTATTCGATGAGAACAATGATTACAGTGAATTTAAACAAATAAACCAACCTATTCCTGACGATGAAAGGTGCTATAATAATATTACGACTTCAATTTGTGATTCAGACTCATATTTGGAGTTTCGTCACTCTGTAGGAACAAAGCTACCCCAAGCAATATTTTTAGGTTCTGACGGAATAGAAAATTCTTTTTCCTGTGATAATAGAAAACAAGAGCTACAAAGCTTACAAAACTTTTATATTGATTTAATAAAGGATTTTTCAGAGGACACTACAAAAGAAAAAAGAAATGAAAACCTTTCTGAAAAACTAAAAAACTTAACGGAAGATTATAGCGGTGATGATATGGCTATTGCAGGTTTAATTTCAAATACTTGGCTTAAGAGCCCTATAGACAAAACATTGTGATAATATCTAATTTATTGATATTGGTAAGTGAGTGGTTATAAATTCAAGATTCTTACTTCTTTCTCTTAATTTTGATAATTCTACGGATTGCCCAGAAGCCTTAGCCAATTCAATTTCTGCCGCAGCTTTAACAAAATCCAAACCAGTTGCTTTGATTTCATCTTT
>JAFXRA010000090.1 GCA_017526725.1 Candidatus Rifleibacteriota bacterium | reverse complement strand
TATTTTCTTTGAAAGAGCATCTAAAGTTGCTGAAGTTTTAAATATTCCTGTTATTTTAATTGGAAATATTAGAGATGTTGAAACTGCTCAAAATATTTTAAATAAAAGTAATATTTAAGAGCCCCGGCAGGAATTCCCATACCGCATTTAGGACATGCCGGAGATTCTATTCCGAACAAAACCTGCCCTTTTTTCTTTTTGCGCAACTCTTCATATTTGTTCAGAACAGCTGCGTTGACTTTCAGGCTTGCCTGGTTACGTTCTGTAGTTATTAATTCAAGCTGTTTCTTATCGCCTATGATTTCTTCTGAAATACGAGTTTTAACCATTTCGAGGTGTTCTTTTCTGCCACCTGTAACCTTGGTACTTTTTTCTATATCTGCGGTTAGAACTTCGATTTTTTCCATATCGGAAAGAATTTTCGTTTCTTGTTCATCAAGCTGTTTTTTCAAGTTTGCAGACATTTTTTCAAAAGCAGCATAATCTTTAGGAGATACGCCTGCATTCTGCATTTTCATATCATTAACCTTAATCTTGTTGTTAAGGTCTTCTGCTTCGTGTTCAGCCTTGCTTTTGCGAAGTTTTATATTCTTTAAAAGTGCCTTCTTTTTTTCAAGAAGAGCGGCTTCTTCTGTAACATCTTTCTGCATACGCAGAAACTTCTGTTTTCTTTCTTCTATTTGCTTTTTAGCGGCGTCAATCTTTAAATCTAGTTCCTGCAAAGGAATTAGCTGCTTGCATTCTAGCACTTGAAAACCTCGATAAGTTAAGTATTAAAAATTAGGTTATCAAAAAGCAAAAGCCCTGTCAAGCCCTGACTCATGTTCTCATTGTAGTCTACCCAGTTCTATACTCTAATCAACCTTATTGACTACCCTCCATCTTTACATTTATAATGAAAAAATGAGTGTGCATTTTGCTGTTCAACAGAGAAGTTTTTATCTAACTCTAATTCAAAGGGAAAAATATGAACAAAAACCGTTCTAGTTATATAATATACGGCATAATAATCCTAGTGGTATGCTTTTATGGCTTTTTGACAGGATGCAAAGGTTCAGCAGGCAGCGATAATCCTGTAGGAGTATATTATAACGGCGCATCAACAACCCCTCAAACCATAGATGTAAACATAACCCAGGACGGCAGAGTAATCAAAACATCAGCTCCTTCTGGCCGAATGACCTTAGAAGCCCTCGAAGACAACACCTATAACAGCAATGTTGTGCTGAAAATAACAGAAAATCCATCTATGGGCAACGAAAGCAGTTTCCTTACTGTTGGCTCAATTGTCTACAGCATTACAGCAACCAGAGACGGCTTACCAGTAAATCTGCTCAGTCATCCTCTGACACTCACGTTGTCTAATGAAGAAAAGCTCGACGGAGCAGAAAACTACTACATAGGCATTAAAGATATTAATGGCGGAGACTGGCAGTTTGTCAATCTTTATTCATCTAATCCCTCTATTAGAACATCTTTGGGTTCAAGAAACCAATTCAGCTACAGCCTTTACAAAAACAATATTCTGGTAGCTCTCTTCTCAGATATAGGAAAGTCGCTAAGAAGCACTCCGAAGGTTTTAGGTATAGCTGCCAGTCTTTCACCAACAGCACTTGCAGCAGAACATTCCAAATATAACGAAGATTTGAATGTAAACATACTTTTAGCCGGAGAAAACCTTAGCGGCTTAAAGGCCGAAGACTTTAAGATAAAGATAGCCTACCTTAACTCGGATTCTCAGGATACAACATTGAAAGTTGATGATAAAACAGTTAGTTATTTATCAGGCAGCGGTTCTAATAAATATGAAGGTTTCGGACTTGGCTATGCCCACTATTTTCAGTTTGTTCCTCTCAGCAGCAAGTATTCTGCTGGTTATTCACCAACAATTTCTTTTGATATCAATCTTAAAAATACTTTAGTTTACGGTTTTCCCAACAGCTTTATAGTGGAAATCAGCAATTCCAATTCAACAATTCTTCCCTTTGGATACTCAGCTATTTTAAACTTTACTGTAGACACTTCCGGCACGAACACAGAAACAAATACTAACACCGATACAGATACAGAAACTGAAACCCAGACACAAACAGACACTAATACCAACACAAACACAGACAGTGCAACAGATACTGGAACCGGCACTAATACTGACCCAGCCCCCAAACCTACCTTAAAACTGAATTCACCAACAACAGATTTTCCTGTTACAAATTCTACTATTGAGTTGGAATTTTCAGATGATGTTCCCTGGATCCAGGCTGACATCAGCAAAATTACTATAGACAACAATGCTGAAATCTCTGGTTGTTCATACAACAACAAAATTCTATCTTTATCTTTAAAAAATCGTTTAAATTATGAAACTACCTATAATATTAGTGTTTCAAATCTTGCCTATGCCGAAAACAATACTTTTACCATCACAACAGAAGGAAAAGCTACAGTCAGTCTGAAATCTGAATCTAGGGCTTTTCCTGTAAAAGACAACCCAATTGAATTGGAATTCTCAAAAGAAATACCCTGGACCGTTCAAGATGCGGAACATATCACTATTGATAATGGTGTAAACATTACTAGTTATCTGTATAACAATAAAGTCCTTTCTCTTGGCTTCTCAGGTAAACTCAATTATTCCAAGACCTACAAAGTAAGTGTTGCGGACTTTGAAGCAGTAGTTAACAACGACAATTTAACCTTCACAACAGAATCACTTAATGTAACACCTGTTATTTCTTCTGCAAGTCAGAATGTAGCACCGAATACAGATGGTAAACTAACTATTTTGCAGCCGAAATTCTTTGTTGATTTCGGTAAGGAAATATCTAACTCTGACTTAGCAATCAGCAGTATTAAATTTAATGATGAAGCTTTGCCTCAAAGCTGTAATGTTACATTTGACACGGCAAGCAAAACCGCAACAATCCAGTTTACAGAAAACTTAAACGAATATACAGAATATCAGCTTAGTGTAGTCGGTTTTACCGATGACGATGGTGCGGCTATAAACTCAACTGCTTCAGCCCTTAACTTTAAAACCATTTTCCCTGAAAACATTACCGGGTCAGGTACAGAAGATGATCCTTTCCAAATATATTCTGAAAATCATCTTAAAAAGCTTAACGAAACATCGCCTATTAACTATCTAGGCAATTCATACTATTTCAAGCAAATGGAAAACATTGCTTTAAAAGAATTTTGGATTCCCATTGGCAAAAATGGTTCACCATTTATTGGTCATTATGATGGAAATAATAAAGAAATATCCAATATTAATATAAATCAGCCTACTAAAGATTATTTAGGTCTTTTTGGAAGAATAAATAATTCATCACTTTCTAATATTATTATAAAAAATGTGAACATTTCTGGACAATATAATACTGGTTCACTAGTTGGTTATTCAGTAAACAGCGTTATAAATAACATTAAAGCAAAAGACAATATTACTGTTAACGGAACGGAAGATTGTGGAGGTTTGATAGGAGGAATGAACAATAGTGATATTAGTAATGCTTCTATTGAAGGGACTATTAAAATATCTGTTGCTTTGGATTCTGGTGCTTTAT
>JAFXRA010000007.1 GCA_017526725.1 Candidatus Rifleibacteriota bacterium | reverse complement strand
TCTTCTTCAACAACTTCCTCTTCTGCTGCTGGAACTGCTGCAACAGCAACATTGGAAAGTTTTTCAGCTAATTCGTCATCAATAGCACCAGGTGCGTCTGCAACTTCGGATGCTAAAGCTAACATTTTAGCTTGTGCTAAACCAATGATTGGTTCTGAAGTTTCTGAAGTCATTATAGCTGCTTCTACACCGACATTAATTGCTCTGGTGTATGCAAGAGTAATGATAGTGGAAATAGTTTCGTCAGTAGGGATCGCTGCATTAACAGATAAGTTAAATGCATTTCTAAATGCGTTCTGTATGTCAGCTAATGTTTGTTCCTCATCGATTGCGAGTAAATCAGAAGTATAAACTGAACCTTCCTCATATACTGCTTTTAAATCAATTCCTACTTCCATTGGATTAATATCCATTCTTGATAAAGTTGCTGCAACTTGTTTGGATACTGTTTCGCCTGCTGCGACTACAACAGTTTCTTTTTGAACGCAGATTTTACCTTTATCAATTTTTGCAGGAATACCTACTTGTTGTAATTCACCTAAAAATGGACCTGGTTCGAATCCTGTGTCTCCTTCAGGCACAATAATATCTTCTTCAGCAACAGCGCCCGGTTTTGCAGGAGCTGAGGTTTTGCTGTCTTCCAATATTTTGTACAATTTGAAAGGATTCATTTCGGTTGCGATAAGTGCAACTTGACCATCCATATGTTCGGACAAATCAACAATGTTGGTTTTATCAGCATTACAATCTTCGAAAGCTAAATCAATAAGGTTTTTCTTAGACATTCTGATAACAGCTTTTCCTTTGAGAGATTTTCTCATTTCTTGGAGCTGTTTTGCAGGAATGTTGACTAAGTCGACGATACCGATAACATCGTATTCGCCAATAATACCTTTTAGCTCTTTAACTTCTTCCTTTTTCCATTCAGCAACATGAGCCATTAGATCACCCTCACTACTGGTCCCATAGTTGTTTTAATAAACATGGACTTTATTTGACTTCTTCCTTTTTCTAAATTGCGGTCTAAGACTGTAAGAACAGTTTCCACATTTTCAGCTATGTCCTCGTCTGACATGTCTTGGCTTCCAACAACAATCTGAATAGAAGCTTGTTGTTTTACACCAACTTTGACAGTGCTTTGTAATCTTTCTAAAAGAGGATCCAATTTGATACTTGCAGGCACTGGTTTTGGCATTTTTCCACGTGGACCAAGAACTGGACCAAGGAATCTACCTACCAATGGCATCATATCAGCTTGAGCTATTAAGAAATCAACAGAGTTAGCCATTTTTTTAGCGGATTTTCTGTCTTTTCCAAACTCTTCTAGATCCTGTTTGTTGATTACAACGTCAAGACCAGCATCTTTAGCTTGAACAATGAGTTCCCCGTCAGCGATGACTCCGATTTTTACCTCTTTGCCACGGCCGTTAGGAAGAGTAACTTCCTCATTAAACCTGTTTTCTGGTTTTTTGACATCTAAGTCACGGATATTAATAATAATATCTACGGACTCAGTGAAGTTTCTCGGCTTTGATTGTTCTTTTGCCTCCTTCACCGCGTTAATTACATCTTGTGTCATTATTCAACCCCCATGAACATTTGAATGTTCATTGGATTCATTTTGGTTTCATGAGTATCGATTACAAGAAAAAAATTCTTCAACGATTGCATGAATTAAAAACAGTATATCAATTATAACCGTAATTATAACATCATATACACTGTATTATTAACTTAATTTTAAATTTCAACTAGACAATATCTATTCTGATAAGATATCGTCGTATACTCCAGCATCAACATCTTTTTGTGCTTCTCTTGGGTCTTTACCGTCAACAGATAATCCCATACTTACACAGGTTCCCATAACTTCTTTGATACCTGCTTTGTAATCATTAGATAATAATGAATCAAATTTCATTCTAGTGATTTTTAAAGCAGCTTCAATAGGCAAGTCATTGACAATGTCTAAACCTGGTTCGTGAGAAGCTTTTTCGATGCCTAATTCTTCCATGATGAGAGCAGTAGTTGGCGGAGTACCGATTTCAATTTCGAAATCTTTGGTGTCTCTGTCTACGCTAATGATAACAGGCACTTTCATTCCTACAAAGTCAGCGCTTTTCTTATTAATTTCTTCTACAACTTGCATCATGTTAATACCGAGAGGTCCTAAAGCAGGGCCTAATGGTGGTCCAGGAGTAGCGGTTCCACCTTCGATAAGAACTTCGACTGTATCTTTAGCCATCAGTCAGCCTCCTTTTGAATTATTCTAATTTGATCAGCTTTAACAGTAACCGGAATCGGTACTGCAGCTTCTATTAACTCAAGAACGACTTCTTCACGTGATTCATCAATACGAACCACTTTTGCTCTTTCTCCTTTGAAAGGACCAGAAATGAGTTCCACAATACTTCCTTTTTGAATAGAGGAAATAATAGGTTCTGGTTTTAAGAATCTTTTAACTTCATCAAAGGTAATACCAACACTACCTTCAACAACACCTCTTAAATGTTGTACTTTCAAATCAGGATTCCTAAGATCTATTTTTGTTGAAGATTCAACTAAAATATACCCCTTTAAAGATTCAGGGACAAGAATTGAAGAAATACCTATGCCATCAATGGTTCTAGCCTTACGGGCTAAGAGCCTGGCAACATTTCTCTCTTGACCTGCGGAGGTTTTTAGAGCATATATGGTACTGTTAGTATCTTCCATGAAAAATTCACCTATTTTTAAAGTTTTTATTTGTTAATAAAATCATACATTAAGTTAAAAATATTATAGAAGCCATTGTTTTTAAGAATGAAAATTCTATAAAAATAAGATTTCTATAATAGTAATATCTATGTAAAATAGTAGTATTTAAAACTTTTCCAAAAATCGAAAAATCTTAAGAAAAAAGCATTACAAAAATTTTATTATAATTGATGGATCAAAAAATAAATGAATGGTATTAGATACCAATTAAGTGACCTAAACAGACAATGAGATATCCGATACCACCGATGATAACAACACCAATTGCTGAAATCTTAGCTAATTCGAGGTATTCTTTTCCATCAGGTTTTCTTGATACTTTTAATACTCTTTTACTGTCTTTAATAAATTTGTTGATACTTTCCTGTACATTCATTTAAATAACCCAAAATAAAATTAAATTATAATAAAATAATAGTAATAAGATAATTTTTAACTTAAACATTAATAAATGTTTGCATTAGACAAAAAAAATTAAAAGATAGAATTAGAAAATTCCATCAATAAAATCATCTAATTCATCGCTAGCAGGTTCAGATTGTTCTTTTTCTTCAGCATATTCGATATCTGAAGTTTTACCTGCATTGTAATTAGGTTCAATGCCTGAAACAACAACTGTGGTTCTAACAGTATTTTGGAGACTTTCATCAATTTGAGTACCCCAAATAATGTTTGCTTCAGGATCCAATTTATCGGCAACAACCTGAACAATTTTTTCAGCTTCATGTAATGTTAAGTCAGAACTACCAGATATGTTGACCAATGCACCGGTTGCATTTGAAATGTCGATATCTAATAATGGGCTGCTTAATGCTTCATGTACTGATTCTAAAGCTCTGTCGCCAGTATCGGATTCACCCATACCAATCATAGCCATTCCAGAACCACTCATAATGCTTCTAATGTCAGCAAAGTCTAAACTTACAAGACCTTTCTTAGTGATTAGTTCAGTGATTCCTTTAACAGCTCTTCCTAAGATTTCGTCAGAAACCATGAATGCTTTGTTTAATGGTAAGTTTGGTGCGACTTCTAATAATTTATCATTTGGTATAATAATTACGGTATCAGCAGCATCTTGGAGTTTTTCTAAACCTTGTTCTGCGTTTTCTCTTCTTTTGATACCTTCAGCAGAAAATGGCATAGTAGCAACAGCAACGGTTAATGCTCCTAATTTTTTAGCAATTTTAGCAATGATTGGAGCTGAACCTGTACCTGTTCCAC
This sequence comes from Candidatus Rifleibacteriota bacterium, assembly GCA_017526725.1. The sequence continues at coordinate 564 of JAFXRA010000007.1, read as the reverse complement.
CACCAAGACCACAGGTAACGAATACCATGTCTGATCCTTCTAATTCATCTCTGATTTCATCTTCACTTTCTTCAGCGCATTCCTCACCTACAGATGGGTCTCCACCTGCACCTAATCCTTTAGAGGTTTGTCTACCTAAAAGAACTTTTTTAGCGGATTGGCTGTAAAATAAATCTTGAGCATCAGTATTTACTGCAATAGTTGTTGCGCCTTCGATACCCATTTCATTCAATCTTGAAATGGTGTTGTTTCCTGCTCCACCAGCACCAACAACAAATATATTATTTTTAACACCTTTCATAATCTCTGTAAGCTCATCATCGATGTCTGAAGAGAGCTTGTTTGGTGTATTCTCTTCCATTCTTTGTTCTGATTCTTTGATTGCATCATCTATAAATTTCACAAATTAACCCCACTTACTCTGCTATATTATAAATATTATGAATATTTCTATTGTAACTAATATTTAAATGCAACTCATATATAAATTTTTTATAAACATATCTTGACAAATGAATATAATTTAGTCTCTTGGCAATTCAATAATTTTATGGAACTATAACT
>JAFXRA010000006.1 GCA_017526725.1 Candidatus Rifleibacteriota bacterium | reverse complement strand
TCAAAAACTGAGGAGATTTTTTTATATATACTTTTCTGTTAAATATTTATAGAATATAACAAGAAAGGAAGTAATCTATGAAAAAGTTTTATATCTCTGTCTGTGTAATAATTCTTCTAATATTGGGGATTATCGTAGGAATATATCTTTCTAACCCGCTGGTTAAAAAAGGTAAAATGGGGCCTGTTGGCTTTTTAACCATATGTACAAAGACTTTTGCAAAAGACAGTTCTTCTTTAAAACAAATCGGGGAATTCTCTTACAAGTTCCGTGATACAGATAAGGGTCTCGAAGCATATGGCGAATACTTATTTGCCAAAGCTGCTAGTCAGGGCGATAAAGAAGCTATGACACGTTTAGGCGGTATTAAAGCTTTTTATAAGAATGATGAGAAAAACGGAATTCCTTTGTTAGCCAAAGCTGGTGAATCTGGAGATTCAAAAGCCAATTACCTCTTAGGTCTTTACTACATTTCAAAAGAAGAAGATGAAAAAGGGCTGAATTTATTAAAAAAAGCTGGAGAACAAGGCGACAAAGAATCAGAAAAACTATACAAACGAATGAACGGCGCCATAGATTACGACAAAATTAATAAATTATTGGAAGAAGCAAAAAAAGAAGCAGTTAAAACTATTGACGCAGATGTTGAATTCGCCGGTTTTTGATATTAAAGATATAAGATAGAAGAGAGAAAAAAAAGCTAGAAGATTAATTAATCTTCTAGCTTTTTTACTATTCCTTCTTTTAACCTACTTATTGCCTTTGAGATTATCTAATTTCTTCTTGGCTTCATTCATTTTTACGCTAGCTTCGAGAACTTTCTGTCTGTCTGGATTTGCTGAAGAAACCAGGCTTTGATATTCAGCATAATATCTATTGTATTCTATCTGAGCAGCTTCGATTTGATCAGCTTCACTAGTATAGCTTGAAGCTACTGGAGTTCCAGAAGTAACTGGTGCAGAAACAGACTGTGAAATTGAAATTGTTCCATCAGTGTAACGGTTATAAATAGCTTCATCCTGACCCATACCAACAACTGAGCTGCTTGGAGAAGAGGCAATTTCTGTATTTTCTGATTTACCAAAGAGTTTCTGGAAGAAGCCTACGATTCTAGACCATAATGAAGTTTTTGTCTTGTTTTCTTTTGGTTTAGAAGCGTAATTATTTTGTGCAGTTCCATTCAGCATACCGGCGGAAGCAAGATAATTGTAAAGTTCTCTTGAAACTTCGTTAGAACCACCATTAACATAAGTAAGAAGTTCTTTAAGAGTTATGGCTCCGTAGCTGTTATCTACAAGAATCTTAGCAAGAGCGGTTTTGTTCTGAGGATACAACTCAGTATATTTGCGGCAGAATTCAAAAAATGAATAATGAGGAGCAGTTCTAGAAAAAACATCGTAAGCTGCTGCCTGGCCGCCTTCTATATCTTTGAATGAATCATAAAGGGTCTTAGCAACAAACAATTCGTTACGGCACATTTCGTCAAATGATTTTCCCTTTAGAAATTCCAAAGAATCCGATTTTTTAAGATCGTATGAGAAAACCATACCATTGTTGTTGGCAGCTGCAAATGCATTAGCCCAACCTTCAACCCATGCTGTATTATGATTTGGCAATACTTCGTCAAGATAATGACGGCTGTCAGAACCATAATCAAGATTTCCGAAATCATAGTATTTCGGATAAGTATTAAGCATTACAACATGACCAAATTCATGAAGGAAAAGGAATGATTTGCTTGAATCAGTGGCGAAATCATTAACATAGTTATAAATATTAAGCTGATAGCTGCCATCAGAATTTTTGCAGGAATAAGAGTTATTATCGCGATCGCTTATATTAAGGTTGAAATCATTTGTTAAAGACTTACTGATTGAAGTGGCGTATTCATAAATAGTTTTACCATTCTGAAGCTTAGTATTCAAATAAGAACGCCAGGGTGAACCTAAAGGAAGGTCATTCAAACTATTTATTTTTATGGTTCTATAGCCATATTCATTACCATAGCTATCTGTAATAGCCTGTTCATATGTCAGATTAAGGTTGCCTGCGAATGATGGCATTGAACAGAAAGCAACCAAAACCATAACAAACAAGAATGTTAAGGATTTGCAATAGCGATTGTTTAACATAATTATACCTACTTATAAGCTTATATGATTTCCTATGCTAATTATAAAGGAAAATGAAGCAAACGTCTAGTATATAAACAATATTTTTTCATAAATTAATGTACACAACTTTACTATATTATATTGTTGCTTGTTGGTTTTGTGTTTTCCATTCAAAGACAAAACTACTTGCTCAAAACAAAGATATAAAGTAAAATTTAATCATTATTTATTCCAGGAGTAATATGATGCGTAAAAAATTCGCACTTATATCTATTATATTCAGCTTAATCCTTATAGCCAGTGGAGCCTTTGCAATGGTACCTAGAGCAAAATTTCCAGAATGGAATCATACAACTATAAAATTAACAGACTGGGATCCAGTTAAAGGTATTCTTACAATTACAGTAGAAATAGAAGCGAACAAAATACCTATAGAAAAATGCTATTCTCAGCCATATCTGCAGAGCAACTTCAATAAAATTCTTTCTAAATACGAAAAAGAAAACATAAAACAGGGGGAAAAAGCTGTTTTTATACATAAATTAAATATAAAAAACAACACTGAAAACTGGTTAGAAATGGATGTCAGAGCTAAACCTGACAAAACAGCACTTAAACTTCTGGTTAGAAGTGAATATGCCAATAATCCAGCAATGCGCGAGATAATGGAAGCAGAAGCAGAACAAGTAAAATCTCCTATTTTTATAGGAACATCAATGCCTGTATTAACCAGAGACGATATGGCTATAAGTGCTACTCCTGAACTTGCTTTTACTCCTACTTTCATACATGAAGGAAACAAATATTATATCTGGACTCCTTTAGAAACAGCAGACAGCAAAACAACAAATGCAGCAATAAAACTTTTCAAAGATGCAATAAAAGAAAAAGATGCTAAAAAAATAGAAGCAACCGGCCAGAATTTGATAAAACGCTTTGATACAGAAAAAAGAAATATCGTTGTAAAAAGGAAACCAGAACCAGAAGCCCTAAAAAAGGCTCAGACAGACAAGGTCAACTCTTTCGTTAATCCAGTAAAATTCATTATTCCGACAAAAATAACTCTAGATTTTTTAAAAACTGACTTGGTATGTATGAAATCAATATTAAACCAAAAACCGGAAGAACTTGAAAAAGCTTATAACGAAATGAAACCAGGCTACCCCAAAATATTCACAGCCTTTAATCTTTACACTTTATTTAAATCTCTCAAGCAAACAGAAAAAGCCGAAAAATACAAGAAAGAAGCTTTAAAAGAGCACCCAGCCTGGCCGCTTTTGCTTAAGTAGCAGTAATTAAGATTGAAGATAGAAGATAGAAGATTGAAGAGGGAAGAGCAACATAACTGAAAACTGAGAACTGAATTAAGTGGAATGCTGCGCTGTGGGACGATTGCTGACGCAATCTGTGGGACGTTTCACTGTGGTAGTTGTTTATATATAGTTCGAATTGTTCAAGGTTCGAATAGTTGGATGGGTTGGATGGGATTGCTCTACGCTCTACGCTCTAAGCTCTAAGCTCTCAACTCTCAATTCTCAAATCCCTTCTCCCTATACCCTCACCAAGCTCCACTTGCTGTCTGATTTATGCTCTTTTTTCTTGAATCTTATATCTCAAGTTTTGGTCTTATATCTTATATCTTAAAATTCCCTCTTACGTTGTACACAAAAATATAGTATAATAGATAAAATAAGTCTCAATAATTTACATAAGTTTTTGGAGTCACAATATGACCTTCGCAAAAAGACAATTATTCTTCATAAGTCTCATTCTTTCTTTGAGCATGTTTTTTACGCCATTAGCACAAGAACTTTATGCAGAATCATTATTTTCAAAGATAAAAACAAAGGCCAGTGAACTCTTTAACAATACTGTCGAAAAGTATACCAGTCGAGACTTCTGGGTAGATAAAGCCACTGATGCCATCACAACAAATGTGCTGGCAAAACCTCTAAAATTAGCTACTGCTGCTCTTGGCATAGCAGTAGGCACAGCCATAGGCGGTCCTGTAGGAGCGACTCTTGGGGCTTATGTAGGCAATAAAATAGGTG
>JAFXRA010000089.1 GCA_017526725.1 Candidatus Rifleibacteriota bacterium | reverse complement strand
CAACGTACGGCAGAAATTCAAGATTTACTTCTCAAACAATGACTATTATTCAACCGCAGACATCTGTTTCCCTTAACGTCTATAAGTTTTACGAAAAAGACAAAATATTTGTTCAAGCAATTCCATTCACTACTGCAGGAAATTATAGCTTCTGCAGCATAGATTTGGGTAATTTCGAAAAATACTACGACAATAATTCTATAAGCTACGCAGTATGGCTTGGCTTTGAAAATACTAATATAGAAGACATTCCTAATGCTTTGATTTTCAGAACAACCTGCTATGATGACGAAGGAGTGCATTATGCAACAGAAGACCAGCTTGTATATATCGCTCTTCCACAAGACGGATATAACTCACCTTTCTCTGGCGGGAACGGGACTTCAGCTAATCCTTATATTATCACCCATGTTAATCAATTAGATAAGGTTCGCGATTATAAGCGCAGATTCTTCAAACTAGGCTGTGATTTAGACATAAGGAATTATCAAAACGGAAACTGGCTGTCCTTAGGAGACAATGAAGAACCTTTCAATGGTTTCTTCGATGGAAACAATAGAACCATCCGCAATCTCTCAATAAATGCTGCCAACGAAAACTATCAAGGCTTGTTCGGCTGTATTAAAAATGGTTCTGTTAGAAATCTTAAAGTAACTTTGTCACCTAATGGAATAATCGCCAATAATTACTGCGGAATCATTGCAGGCTACTGTTCTAATGCTAGAATATTCCAATGTTATGCAGAAGGGAGCATAAAAGCAAACAATTATATTGGCGGTATAATCGGTTATAGCACTAATTACACTTCAATAAGAAAATCTTTAAGCAACATAAACATCAACTCAGATGTTAAAGATACAACAATAGGTGGTTTAATCGGTTATGGAGAAGATACTACGGTTACAGACTGTCACACCAATGTAACTATTACTGCTTCAGGACAAAATAGTTCTGTCGGCGGAATAATCGCCCAGGGAGAAAGAGCAAAGATACAGAACTGCTATAGCGCTGGCTTGCTTCAAACCGGTAGAATAGGAACCAGTTATGCAGGCGGAATCGCCGGTTATATCAACGGCGGCGAAATCAAAGGTTGTATTGCGTTGAACAGCAGAATTTGCAGTCAAAATCAGGGAAGAATTGCCGGGAAAGCAACAGGCACAAGTCTTACTAGATGTTATGCCTGGGAATTTATTAGAGATATAAACAACAGAAATCTTTCTGAAGGCGGTTTCGGCGGCGGAGAATTTTCTAAAGAAGGCCGTAACGGCGAAAGCATTGCCAAAAATTCATTCTATGGTTCCAAGACAAGAAACAAATTCTGGACAGTTAACAAACATGTAGGTTTTAACCTCAGTAGCTGGGTATTCAATTCTGGCTACAATCTGCCTCAGCTTCGCGGTATGCCGTCAATCGATAACCCGGATTATCTGAGATAATAGCCCTTCTAATGATGCTCCCCTGTTTGCGGGGGAGCTGCTGAATGTAGTGAAGCTGAGGGGGGAGCAAAGCGTTAGCTTTGCGTAAATTCTAAGTTTTAACGCAATGCTTAAGCATTGCTCCCCCTTTCGTCTGCCTTCGGCAGCCACTTTCCCCACCTTCGTGGGGGAAGATCTTCGTTTTCCCTCAAGGCTCTGCTAAATCTTTCAGCAGCGGTGGGAATGATGTAGTGTTAAAATTCGACCAGGCACTTGTTGTTGACCAAGTTTCGCCATTGAAAGTGCCTGAATTTGTTACATTGGAATAACAGTTTGTCGTAGAAATTGAACTAATATCATTTTCTATCAGGATTGCATAATCATCAGTAATAAAGCAGTCTGAAACAGAGCCACTTTCTTCATTAGAACCTATTAGTGCACCATAATTTGTTTTACCGCTAACAGTTGAATCATACAGATAACTATTGCTGATAGTTGCTGTATTTGAACCAACTAACCCACCTATAGTATGATTATCATAAGTAGCATCTACAGTAAAAGATATATTTGAACTTTTTACATAACAAGAATCAAGTTGAGCCTGTGCAAACAAGGCTGCAGTAATACCGCCAACACCAAAATTATATGCTTTAACACTGGTGTCTTTTACAAAACATTTACTGATAGAACCTGCTGTAGTATAACCAACTAAACCTCCGACCTGCTGAGAAGAATCTATACTGCTTTGATAAACATAACTTTTAGTTATAGTTCCTGCAGATTGGCCGACTAACCCCCCATAGCACTGTCTATTCTGGCTAGCGTCATCAACATTAATATTTGCTTTAAAAACATAGCAATTTTCTATATTGCTATCAGCTACTGTTATTCCAACAAGACCGCCTACAGAATGTGACTTTGCCAATATTTTAACTTTTTCTGAATAGCAAGAAGTTATACTGCCTTCATTGTAACCAACAAGACCGCCTATGTAATTGCCTGAAGTATCCATACTAATACTGGCAACATTACAAGAGTTTAAAGCTAAGCCTTTAAAAGAACCTGCAAAACCACCGACATAACTACCTGTTGAGCTAATTGTAACGCTTGCCACATTGCAAGACTGATATGTAGCTGATAATCTTGAATCATCTAATCCAATGAAGCCACCAGTGTAATTACCGTCATTTTCTCTAATAATTTTACAATTTTCTACAGAACAACCTTCAAATAAATAATTTGCATAATTATTATTCGTTAGCAAACCTGCATAACCACCGCAATACCCCTTAGCTCTAATTGTACTATTTCTTACATAACAATTTGTTGATACTTCTGTATAATTCGTTGAGTATGCAAATATTCCACCGCAAGTTCCACCTGTAGACGTTATATTTGAGTTAATAACCCCACAATTTTCTTTTGTATTATTCTGATTATAACCAAATAAACCTCCAGCATCACTTCTTGATGTTACAGTAATATTTTCAGCAGTAACATTTAATACTTTGTCATAATTAGTAATAGCATATCCTGCCACACCGCCAACTCTATTGTCACCATTAACAGTACTATTCTTAATTTGAATATTCTTTAACTCACACCTCATAGCATAACCAGCTAATGCTCCAACTCCGTTATATCCATTAACGTTAAAATTTTCTAACGTCAAATTTTCTATTGAACCATGGGTACTAGATGAACGGTCTGTATAACAGAATAATCCAACATGATTGTCATTAGGATGATTGATAACAGCACTTGAAATATTTTTGTTATTCCCATTATAGCTTCCCATAAATCGTAAATTCTCAGTAGAACTACCTATAGGCTTCCAATTATCATAAACAGAAAGGTCTAAGTTTTCCATCTGCTTGTAATAATAAGCTTCGCCAGGGTATAAGTCTAAGCAGGCTAACTGAGCAGGAGTATATACCGTGAACGGGTCAGCATCAGTTCCTTTTCCTTTATGGAAGAAGGTCGTGCAATTGTATGTAGAGAAAGGCTTTACAGTTACTCCATTTATATCGTTTATTGCCGCCATTTGAATAGAGAAACCTGTGCTAGCAGTCAACTCATCGTTAAAGCTGATTGCAACTTTTTCACCATTCCAACTTTTGCTAACTAGGCCTGAATCAATGCCCGTAAGGGAAATGGCATCGAATATTTTAGCCTTATTAGTGCTATCTAAAGTCATATTTGTGGAAATAGTAAAACTAGAATCGCTGCAATAACAGTAATTCTTACCATTTACCAGAAGAACAGTGGTAGAAGCAGCTTTTTTCACGAGAGTAGTGCTTGAAGTTGCTAGGGTAACTATTAAATCAGGAATAGTAGAAAATTCAAAGTCATCCAAACTGGTAACTTTTACACCAGTTAAACTGTCTATAGCCGACATTGAAATAGTAAAATCTGTGCTAGTTGCTATATACTGGTTAAAACCCAAAGTCAGGTTGTTGCCATTCCATGTTTTGCTTAAATTATTGGAATTAACACCAGAAACAGATATTGCATTTTCTATAGTTGTTTTATCTCCGCTATTAAGCGCAAAGCTTGGAGTTATCGTAAATGTGGGATTGCAGTGAAATTTACTGTCATAAAAAGCATTTGTATCAGCAGAAGTTATACTAAAAGTAAGTTGTGGAATAGTAGTGAATGTCTGGTCATTAAAAGTAGTAATGTTTATGTTATCCATTCCGCTTACCGCACCCATAGACAGTGTATAGGCCGTATTTGGAGTAAGACTGTCAGAAAAAGTTATTATCAAATCGTTTCCGTTCCAAGCTTTTGAAGTGACATTTGAATTAATAACTGATACTGCGTTTTCAATATTGGTTTTGTCTGCATCATTCAATGTAATACTTGGAGTTATTGTAAAACGTGGTTTACAATGGTAAAGTGGTGCCAGAGCAGTATAAACGTTATTCGCATCAGGAGTAATGGTAAAGCCAAGATTTCCAACTGTTGTAAAATTGGAATTTGCAAAAGGAGTAACCGTTACCCCTTTGATATCATTAACTGCAGCCATAGATAAAGTAAAATCTGTTCCAGAATTTAAATTCTGGCTGAAAGTTATTCTGAGACTGCCTTCATTGTTCCAATCTTTAACAACATTAGCCGCATTAGAAAGAGTTACAGCATTTGCAATCTTTGTTCTATCAGCTTCTCCAAGAGGCATACTTGGTGTTATTGTGAAAGTCGGTCTGCACTGATAAAGAGGTGACATAGCCGCGTAAACATTATCGTTATCGGCTGTTAATGTTAAGTTAAGAGCTCCTATAGTTTTAAAGACAAAAGGCTGGAAAGCTAAAAAGCTTTTGCCTTCTATTTCGGGTATTTCTGTTATTGCAACAGAATATTCGGTATTCTGAGCCAAATTTTGGTTGAAACTGATAATAAGGCTGTCATTTTCCCATAACTTTGAAACATTAGCTTCTTCAGTCCCAACTACAGTAACAGCACTGGCAATCTTTGCTTTATCAGCATCATTCAGGTCTATATTTGATGTTATTTTAAAACCTGGTCGACAATGATAAAGATTGTTTTCATTAACAAACACATTGTCATTATCTGGGCTTAAAGCAATATAATAGTCGTTGGTCGTCTTGAAAACCAAAGGCTCGAAAGGTTCGACAGAGAGTCTTTCAAGGTTATTAACAGCATCCATTCTAAGAGTATATTCTGTATTGGAACTAAGGTTTTTGTTAAAAGTCAAAACAAGACTTCCATTATTCCATACTTTTGTCAGAATAGAGTTATCTGCACCAAGAACTGTCACAGCACTGGCTATCGCAGCCTTTTCATCATCATTAAAATCAAAGCTGGGGCTTGGACTTATAGAGAATGTGGGCTTCAAATAATAGAGATTTTTTTCAGCATCAATAATATTAGTTGGATTAGAATCTACTTCAAAAGCTATATTTTGAGGTTGTATAACAGGTTCAGGTTCTGGACCTGGTTGTGGTTGTGGTTGCGGTTCCGGCTCTGGACTTGGTTGTGGATCGGGGTCAGACTCTTTTTCTTTCGTATCAAAATGAAGAATAGTTGAACAGTTGAACGGAAGAACATTATTAGTGTTTTTAAAAACTTCGATTATAAAATCATTTGCAAAATCTTCTACCTGTAAATTCTTAAGATTTATGGTAAATGATAATTCAGGTGTTACGTTAGCCGAATAACTGGCTGCATTTGGAACAAACTCGAAATAATGGGCGTAAAGCTTACCAAAAGCCTCATATTTATTCGTTGTATCATAATAATAATCAGCATTTTTACCGTCTATTTTTATATTAACCAGATTGTTTGCTGAATTAGCGTAGCGCAATCTTATTCGAAAATCGTCAGCTTTGAGACCAGCCAGATTATCTCCGATAAAACAGAGTTTAACAATAGCATTTTCATTATATCTGCCGTCCAAAGTTTCTATGATATTATGAGGCATGCTGGCAACCATAGAAAGAACTTTGGGCTTATCTTTGATGTTCTTATTGAAATCAGCAAATAGAGCCACAAGGACATTATCTTTATAAAGTTTGTATTCAAAAGAGCCTTTTGGTCCATTGGAATTTATCATAGGATTAGTCGAGGAATAAACATTGTCAAATTGCCATTCCTTGTCGCCGATTTCTTTGATGCCTATATAGTAGTTTCCAGCTCCTTCTAATCTTTCTTCATTAAAGAAAGTCAGAATCAAAGGATTATTCTGCATTTTAACCATTTTTTCTTCTCTATCTGGTCTTATTGCATATATAAAAGAACTAACAGTGAAAATTTCGCTTTCATTGCCCATAGCTTGGTTTTCAACTAAATGTATAACAACATCTTCATGAAATGTGTTTTTTGGAGCTTCGATACTGAGTCTGCCGGAAGGAGCCAGAGTTTTAGTAACTGAACCATCCTCTTTATTTACATATATATCAAGATATTTTGGTTCAGACTGATTATTTCCGCCCACATTACCCACAACAAAGCCACTACCGCCTTTGGAACAGCAGCCTGTCAGATAGAAAAAAATGACTGCACAAAAGACAGTAAAAAAAGATAGAAGATATAATCTGACTTTACCTGACATTTTATGGCTTTGAAAACCTTTGCAGCTTTGTGTTTGAATGATTTGTACACATTAAATTATAAATATTTTTAGAAATATTTGCAAGACCAAAGCAAGCGTAGTTGTTGTCCTAAAGCTTCCCCTTGAATTTCTTTCTTGAAGATGCTGCCCCGCTATGCGTGGCTGCCGCCAAGGATGGCGGCGTGCAAGCGAGCCACAGGATGTGAGCGAGTCGCTGAGCTGGCGAGCAATAGCGAGACTGACGACCAACAGGATGTTGGGAGTGCAAGCGAGCGCCAGGATGGCAAGCGAGTCGTAAGGGGGAGCAAAGCGTTAGCTTTGCGTAGAAGGGAGGGTGACCGAACTAGAGTAACTTTCGTTTAGCGTAAACTCATTATAGAACTTGAGAATCGTAAATAGTTTTTCGCTACGCTGTGAGAAGAGAAGTCTACACATTTGTCATAAAAAGTATAGCGTATGGGCTTTAGCCCT
>JAFXRA010000088.1 GCA_017526725.1 Candidatus Rifleibacteriota bacterium | reverse complement strand
TTAAATTCGCCATGTTCCGTATAACCACTGTATATACCGTTATCTACTCCATTTAATGTCAGATTATCCATCTTTCCAATAAGAGAATCTCGTCTTTTAATTGGTTTATACCAACCCAGTTTATTTCCAGAGTATGGATAATAATGGAGATGAGTATTAAATGCTCTATTAGCATTGAGTTCGGCAATAATACAATTCAAAGCGGCTTCGCCAAGGTTTGAAGCGACAAATCTTCTTACATCCTTTGCTTGAAGCTGATGATGAGCACTTCTTACACGGCCGAAGATAGCAAAAAAGATTAGAAGTATTGAAGCAAAAGCCAATACTATTAAATAACCTGAGCCACGTTTTGAATTAATAAGCTTATTTTTCATGGATGTAAGAATATCTCTTTCCCACGTTTGTAAAAACTGGTATTCATAGTTACAGTATAAACTTTATCTTTGTCGCGTTCATTTTCTTTTCGATTACGCTCAATAACCATTTTGAGATGAATGAGACTATTGCCTGTTCCAGCCTCACTGATAGGCACTTCTTGAATAATCTTATCGTTTTCGGATTCAACATTATTGGCCTTAAAAGGCTGTCTAACAGTTCTAAAAATCATAAACTCCCTGATATTATCAGCTATAACCTGTCTCTGACGATTCTTTTCACCATTCTTTTCTTCTATGGTAGCATTTCTGATAAGTCTAAATCTAACAGGGCCGCTGTTATCAGTGCTACCATTGTTTTCTTTTGAACTGTTCATAGGCTCCAATTCATATTCAATAGTAGTAATCTGACTTATCTGCCCGCCTAACGGGCTATCAAATTTTATTCTTGGGTCTATTTCTGAACTCTGTAAAATCATAATGCTTCCGGTAGTAGTAACTACGGAAGGAACTTCTTCGAGCATTATTGGAGTAGGCTTAACAATTCTTGTAGATTCTCTTACATCATCACCGACGAAAGACAAAACCCTTCTTAAACCTTCATTTGTCTGCAAAGCATCAATTGTTTGAGTAACAGCTCTTGTCTGAGAAAAAAATATTTGATATGCAAAAACAAGTATAAATATCAGTAATGTTACAACAACTAGTATTTCCACTAGTGTAAAGCCAATTTTACTTTTATACTTCATATATTAAACCAAATTTACTAATTGATGTCTGCAATGGAAGAAGAAACGACAAAAGTTTCTTTTTTGCCGGTTTCTTCAGATTTCCATTCAACGGTCACCTTTATAGTTTTAAGACCAATAGAACGCTTTTCATCTGTTGAAGCCTTTACATCAAGAATTTCAACATTTCTATGATATTTAACAAAGCCGGAATCGTAATCAGGAACAATCAGGTCATTTTCTCCGTTAACAGAGTTAAGGTCGTATTCCAAACTATTTGAACCGGCATTTTCATCATCAAGCAAATCAAATGGCGTAGATCTGGCAATTTCTATAGCCTGCTGAGCCAAAGCAACAGCTACGCTATAATCTCTAAGCTTCTTAGAGTGGTCAAAACCAGATGATAAGATTATTCCTAAAGTAAAAAGAATTGCCAGAAGTAAAATAGTTATTAAAAGCTCTGGCAAAGTATAAGCTCTATTTTTAACAATACCTTTAGTCATATATAACCAAAAACTTAATCAATTTTTTGAAAAACTTATATATATAGATTATCATTAAACTCCTATTTCAGTAAACGGAAAGATATATAAAAATAATTTTTTACAAAATTTAATCTTTTTATGGTATAAATCTTTGTAATAGTATTTTGAGGCAATTTAATGAAGGAATTTATTTGGAAGTGGCTGTTCTGGGCATCACTTGTCTTTTGTACTCTACTGTGCATAAGTTTATTGATTGCCTACCTTCTTTACACTACAGCCCCGAACAATGAATACACACCAGTATTTGCTTCTGGTTTTGGTTTCGCCATAGGCTTCTTTGGTCTTGGCGGTATAATTTTCTTCCTTTTTGACAGACTCTCAAATATGGAACCTGTTTTAAAAGATGTCGACAATGAGTTTTTCAATAAAGTCATTAAGGAATTGCCTTTTTTGTTTTTCGCTCTTCTTTATTTCTTTACCCTGGCAGTGTATGTCGGGTTGTTCATGCTCATTCTAACTTATATTAAAAATAGCTGCGTATGAAAACAAACCCTAAAAGACTATATAAAAAACTGAAAAGGTATTTTAAAAGATTTGATAAGTTTCAACTTTTAGCAATACCGGTATTGTTGTTACTAATATATTTCTCTATTGATTTTAAAAGCAATGATATAAATATAGGAATAATACTTCCTTTAACAGGTGATTTTTCATCCAGATCCATAAGCCATTTGAATGGAATTAAACTTGCGGTAAAAGACATAAACGAGCAAGGCGGAATAAATAAAAGCAGAATCAGATTAATAATAAAAGACAGCAACAGAATTACGCCTGCCGAAGCTGCCAGAGACCTTATTTACAAAGAAAAAGTCTCAATGATCATCGGGGGCTTTACCTCTGAAGAAACAAGAATTATACAATATATCTCGGAAAAGGCTCTTATTCCATTTTTAACAGCAATATGCACTCATTACGAAATAGCCAAATCCTCTTCATATACATTTAGAAGTATAACTGACGATCAGCGCCAGTTTGATGCTCTCTCTTCAATAGCCTACAATAGATATAAAGCCAAACGACCGGCTATAATCTATGACACAGAACTTTACGGAGCTGAAAGTGCACAAAGATATATAGAAATTTGCTCAAGACACTCTCAGCAAGTAAGCAACGCTCTGTCTTTTCCAAAAGGAACAATAAATTTTAAAGAGCAGCTGGAATCATTATTTAAGACTAAGCCAGACTCATTGGTAATACTTGCTCCATCGGCTGATTCTGCATTAATAGTCAGACAAGCAAGGGAAATGAAATTCAATAAACCTATACTTGGCGCTAACCAGTGTGCATCTAGTGAGTTTATTCATCTTGCAGGCATATATTCTGAGTCTATAATTACAACCCTGCCTTACAACCCAAGAGCTGGCGGTCAGAAATTTGATACTTTCCTGAATTCTTATCAGGAAAACTATGGCTTAAAAGCTGATTTTGATGCAGAAACAGGTTATGAAGCCCTAATGATAGTTACATTAGCCTTAAAATCTGTATCTGAGAAGAATCTTACCTTCAGAGATGCCTTATCAAATTTGAAAGTCTGGGACAGTATCATTGGTTCAGGGGGATTTGACGATAACGGAAATCAAGTCAGACCATCTGAATTGGCTATAATAAAGGACAAACAAGCAATCCCCATTTCAATGGAGGAATTATTTTGACAAACTCTCCAAATGAATATAGGAAAAAATATTTCAATACCAATAACCCAACTACCAAAATATTTGTAACGGTATTGGTTATTGCAATAATAGTTTTTATAATAAAATCAACAGGACGAAAAAAGAACAATAATCTTCCTGTTACGCAGTATAAAGCCTTTACAAATGAAAGCGGCAGCCTAAACAACAAAAATACTATAGAAAACATAAAACAGATTTCTTCAGACAGCAGAGGCCAGAAAAATGTTTCTGTGGCTTTTAGCCAGACTATACCAACTCCTCCCGTCAACGATATTGAAATAGACGAATATAAGAGAGTTTGGATAGCAACAGAAAAAGGTGTCTATAAGCTTGAAAACGATGAAATGACCGCTTTTACAGATGAAAACGGGAAATTTCCTTTTCCACAAGCAAACAGTATTGAAACCGATGGGAAAAACCTTTGGGTCTGCAGTCTATTTGGAATCTGCAAATATGATGAATCAGGAAAATTCATAAATAAAACAGATAAGTTTTCTCTGCCTTCAAATGTAGTATGGGATATAAAACTGGACGGAGAAAACCTTTGGGTTTCAACTCAAAAGGGAATTGTCTTTTATAAATCAGTTGAAATAGAAGATGAGTCAAGCAATACAAAAGAGAAATCAGATACAAAAATAATAATTGATAAAGAAAACACAAATAATGGCTTAAGAAGTTCCTGGTGCACCAAGATATCGAGATATCTCAACTGGCTTTCAGTAATTCACGACAATGGTTTAAGTGTATTAAACATCGGATTTCCGGCAGGAAGCCCCAATGCATGGAAGAACATAGACCACACAAAATCATCTATATCCAGACCAATCTACGATATGACCTTTGACGGGAAAAATATATGGCTGGGAACATCTACAGGCTTAATGATGGTTAATACTCCATTAAAAAACTTTGAAAGCAATTTTTCACCAGAATTAGTTAATTATTCAGAACTTCATGGTTTACCCTCAAATATTATCTATTCTTTGGTATTCCATAAGAATGCTATTTGGCTGGGCACCAGCAAGGGCCTGGCAAGAATCAGAAATAATCATATACAAACTATTTCTGATATCTCAGGCAAAAAACCGGAAGCAATTAGAACATTAGCCATTCAGGGTGAAAGCGACAACATAACTCTTTTATGGATGGGCACAAATACGGGTGTTCAATTTATAAACACTCAACTGGCAGATTGAAAATATGGATGAAATAAGCGAAAAAATTGAAACTTTGCGAAAACAGATTCGCAGACACGAATATCTATACTACGTCAAATCTGATCCTGAAATATCTGATACAGAATTTGACATGCTTTTAAAAGAACTTGAAGCTCTTGAGAAACAGCATCCAGAACTGGTAACCCCAGACTCTCCCACTCAGAGAGTCGGCGGTTCTGTCACATCTTTTGATTCAATAACTCATAGAGTCCCGATGCTAAGCATTGAAAACTCGTATTCACTGCCAGATATATTAGATTGGATAGCAAGATGCGAAAAGCAGCTAAACCGTTCGCCTTTTCCTGTAGTAGCAGAATTGAAAATAGACGGAGTTTCAGGCTCTTTCAACTACAATAATGGGCAATTGGTAAATGGTGCCACAAGAGGTGATGGACAAAAGGGCGACCTCATAACAAGCAACGCAAAAACAATCAAATCTCTTCCATTAAGCATTTCAAGCCAATTAGACATAGATGTCAGAGGAGAAATATATACTCCTCGAAAAGTTTTGGATGAACTTAATGAAAAAAGATTGAAAGAAGGCTTAGAACCATTCAAGAATTGCAGAAACCTTACATCGGGAACGATAAAATCTCTCAATCCTGCCGTTGCTGCTGAACGAAAACTTGGAGTAATGGTTTACGGCATAGCTCAGGCCAAAGAATTAGGATTCAAGAAGCATTCAGAAGCACTTGATTTTTTAAAGCAGCAAGGATTCAAGCTTAATCAGGAAATACAAATATGCAATTCTGTAGAAGAAGTAAAAACTTTTATAGACAGAATAGATGTAGAAAGGCAGAATTTCCAGTTTGACATCGAAGGTGTTGTTTTAAAAATAGATGATTTAGACAAACAAGAAGAATTGGGAACCACTGCCAAAGCTCCTCGCTGGGTCATAGCCTATAAGTTCCCACAGCCAAGAGCAAAATCTAAATTGCTTAACGTTGAATGGCGTGTTGGGCGCTCTAGAATAACTCCTGTTGCCTGGATAGAGCCAGTCGAATTGTGTGGTACAACAGTATCAAGAGCAAGTTTACATAACATTGACCAGATCAGAGAAAAGGATATCAGGCTTGGAGACTATCTTCTAGTTGAAAAAGCCGCTTACATTATTCCCTATGTTGTAGGTTCTGTAAAAGAAGAAAGAACCGGT
>JAFXRA010000087.1 GCA_017526725.1 Candidatus Rifleibacteriota bacterium | reverse complement strand
TTGATGATTTTCCAATCAATCTTTGGTTGCTAGTAATTGTTGGTTATACAAGTAAACTTTCGTTTGCTAAACATTCCTCTTATCTCTAAGCCCTGCTCTCTTATCTCTTTTAATAAAGATACCGCGGAGGAGAATTGGGTCGAACAAGACAACTGTCCCACAGCGAATCGTCCCACTCACCACAGAACCGCAGGCTCTTATCTCTCTAACTTATATCTCAAGTTTTGGTCTTATATCTTATGTCTTAAAAAAATATATTACTTGCAAAGTTTTTAATTACGTGTTAAACTTCTCGACTAACTTGCAAAGCTAATTGCAAGCGAATATTATCAAGTTAGCGGTACGTCAAGGATTTGGCGATATTTTGCTATTAGGAGAAAAATGAATGGAAAACGATAATGAACGGATAGTTGGTACAATCCGCAAGTTTGTCGAAGATTCTTTTCCCTATGAAATCTACGACGTAACCCTCAAGAAGCTAGGAAAGAAAAAGGTATTAGAGGTCTTCATAGATAGTCCTCAAGGAGTAACCGTAGATGACTGTGAAAAAGTCTCAAGGGGCCTGAGTGATTATCTCGACGAAGTAGACATCATACCAGATGCCTATACCTTAGAGGTATCCTCGCCGGGAATAGAAAGGATTCTAAAACGGCAAGTAGACTTCGAGCGGCATGTTGGCAAACTGGTTAAATGGACGCTTCAGTCAGAAGGCACTGATGGTAAAGTTCGTAAAGAGGTAATTGAAGCAAGATTACAGGAGTTTACTCCTGATAAAATAAAGATTCAGACCGATAAGGAACTCCGAGAGTTACCACTCAGTAGCGTGAAAGAAGCCCAAGCAGTATTTGAGTTTCCGAAAGAATTGAGTGCGAATAAAAGGAGGAAGAAATAAAAGTGGCTAATATAAATTTAATTGATGCTTTAAAAGAATTGACAAGTGAAAAGAATATCCCCATGGATGTTCTTATTAAAGCTATAAAAGAAGCACTTGTTGTTGCATATAGAAAGATGTCTGATGCAGACGAAAACATCGAAGTCAGACTTGACGAAGCAACTGGTGAATTCAGAGTTATATCTTTAAGCACTGTAATAGACAGTGATGTTTTGGAAAATCCAGATTGTCAGTTGACACTTGAAGATGCAAAAGAATTAGACCCAGATGCTCAGCCTGGCGATATAGTCGAAGAAGACGTTACTCCTTCTGATTTCGGACGCATTTCTGCTCAGACTGTTAAACAGGTTGTTAGCCAGAAGCTTGTTGAAGCTGAACGTGATTTAATTTACGGTGAATTCAAAAACAAGATCGGTCAGATTCTTAATGGCAGAGTTCAGAGAGTTGAACGCAGACATGTTTATGTAGAATTTGACAAAGCTGAAGCAGTTATCCAGCCGAAAGACCAGATTCCTGGCGAAATGTTCAGAGTTGGTGACCGCATAAGAGCATATATATCTGATGTTAAACCGACAAACAAAGGTCCGCAGATTATTCTTTCCAGAAGCGATCCAAAATTTGTTGAAATGCTATTTAAACAGACTGTTCCAGAAATCTCTGATGGAATAGTTGAAATCAAGTCTTCATCTCGTGAACCGGGCTTAAGAGTTAAGATTTCTGTTTCTACCAACGACAACAAAGTAGACCCGGTCGGAGCCTGTGTTGGACTTAAGGGAAGCCGTATCCGCGGTGTTGTAGACGAACTCAATGGTGAAAAGATTGATATCGTTAGATACAGCGAAAATCCTGTGGAATACGTAACCAATGCTTTGAGCCCAGCAAAGGTTGTTTCTGTTAAAGTTTCTGATGATAAGCGCAATGCCTTGGCAATAGTAACCAAAAACCAGCTTTCTCTGGCAATAGGTAAAGAAGGTCAGAATGTTAAGCTTGCTACCAAACTTACAGGCATCAAGATTGATATTAAGACTGAAGAAGACATTGAACGTATGAATGCAGAGAAATCTGAAAATGAATAATGCCGGAGGTCATGCATGGGTATAAGAATACACGAAGCTAGAAAAAAATTTAATCTTAGTTCAAAACAGATGAACGATGTTTTGACTAACATCGGATACACCGGCAGTACAAATGCTCTTGCAGGTTTGTCTGACGAAATAGTTGCTAAAATAGAAAAGCATCTTGCTGCAAAATCTGCTCCAGCCGAAAAGCCAGAAGTAAAAAAGCCTGAACAGCCAAAACAGCAACAGCAGCAACCCAAGCAGCAACAACAGCAACAGCAGAAGCCTGTTCCCCCAAAACCGGAAAACAAGCAGACTGTTGCAAATCAGAACAACCAAAATAATCAGAATCAGCAGAGCAATCAGAATCAGAACCGCAATAAAAACAATAATTTCCAGCAGAATAACCAAAAGCAGAATTTTAAGAAAAACAACAACCAGAATCAGGAAATGCAGCCTCAGCCATATTATGGCGAATCTAGCAGAGATTCCGGCAGAAAATTTGATAAAAGCAGAGATAAAAACAGAAGAGACAGGGACTATGACGATTACGAACCCTCAAGTCGTCAGAATGAACGCCAGAATGAGCAGCGTTTGAATGACCGCAGACTGGATAAAAAGAGACTTGGTCCCAAGATTCATATTGAAGACGATGATGATGACGAAATAGAAGTAAATAAACAGATTACCATCATCAAAACTGCTCCTAAAAAAGAAAATCAGTTTTCTAACAAAAAGAAACACGATAAAAACAAGAATAAGCGTGCACATTTCTCAAAGAAAGTGCAAGCGGAAATGCGTGAACAGGAACGTCAAACTGAAGCCTTGCTGGAAGGAAGCAAAAACCAGCAGGTTGAAAATGAAGATGATTCTTTGCCAAAGTTAATGGTTCCAAGAGATGTAACCGTTAGCCAGCTGGCAAAATATTTGGAAATAGACGCTATTGCCATAATTAAGAAGCTTTTTGAACTTGGTGTTGTTGCTAGTTTGAATCAGCGTCTTGAAGAAGACCATATTCAGTTGATTGGTGCTGAATACGGGAAAGAAATAGTCTTCTCCGAAACAGTTTTTGAAATCGAAGATACTCCGGATGATGCAAAAGATTTGCGTGTCAGACCGCCAGTAGTCACTGTCATGGGTCACGTTGACCACGGCAAGACTTCATTAATCGACTACATAAGAAAAACTCATGTAGCCGCTGGGGAAGCAGGCGGAATTACCCAGCACATTGGTGCTTATCAGGTAAAACTGCCCAACGGAACTATCACATTTATTGATACCCCAGGTCACGAAGCTTTTACTGCTATGCGTGCTCAGGGTGCTCTTGTAACAGATATAGTCATTCTCATCGTTGCAGCAGACGACGGTGTTCAGCCTCAGACCATTGAAGCTATTCACCATGCTCAGGCTGCCAATGTTCCTATAATTGTTGCAATTAACAAGATTGATAAACCAGAATCAAGCATTGATAAAGTTAAACAGCAACTTATGCAGCAGAACCTTGTTGCAGACGATTGGGGCGGACAAACCACAATGATTCCGATTTCTGCGAAAACAGGTCAAGGCGTTCAGGATTTGCTTGAAATGATTCTTTTACAGGCTGAAATGCTTGAATTGAAAGCTAATCCAAATAAAGCTGGTTTTGGAACAATCATTGAAGCCAGACTAGATAAGGGTATGGGCCCGATGGCAACAGTTCTTATCCAGAACGGTCGTGTTCAGCTTGGCAACGACATTATATGCGGCACCTCTTACGGCCGTGTAAAAGCATTGATTAACGATGCTGGCGCACGTGTAAAGGATGCTGGTCCAGCTTCACCAGTTATGGTTCTTGGTTTAAATGAAGTTCCAAAAGTTGGTGACAAGATGGCTGTTGTTGAAAGCGCAAAATTCGCCCGCTACGTTGGCGAACTGCGCATGAAACGCGAACGCGAAGAAAGACTTTCTCGTGAAAATCACATTAAGCTTGCAGATTTGTTTAAAAAGGTTACTGAAGGCGCTGCCAAAGAACTTAACATCATCATCAAAGCAGACGTTCAGGGTTCCTGCGGTGCTTTAAAAGACGCATTAGAACGCTTGAGCACAGATGAAGTTAAGGTTAACGTCATTCACACTGCTGTTGGCGGTATCACAGAAGCAGACGTAAATCTTGCTTCTGCCAGCAACGCAATCATCATTGGCTTCCACGTAAGAACTATGACCGGCGTTGATGAAGCAGCTAAGCAGGAAGGCGTAGATATTCAGATATTCAGAATTATTTACGACGCTATTGACGCTGTTAAATTGGCTCTTAAAGGTCTTTATGATCCTGAATATCAGGAAGAAAATATCGGTAAAGCCGAAGTCCGCAAGGTTTACAAAGTTTCCGGAGTTGGCACAATTTGCGGAAGCTATGTAATCAGCGGTGTTGTAAGCCGTCAGTGTCTGGTTCGTGTTTTCAGAGACAATATTGAAATCTACGAAGGCAAGCTTGCATCGCTTAAACGTTTTAAAGATGACGTCAAGGAAGTTAAAGAAGGCTATGAATGCGGTCTTTGCGTAGAAAACTACAATGACGTTAAAGAAAACGACGTTCTTGAATTCTATAGAATGAAAGAAATAGAAAGAGAAATCTGACATTCCTGACAGCCTATGATGATAGTTGCTATAGGAACTTTTGAAATGTCTTTCCCTGAGGCTAACAGCCTCAAGGAAAAGCGTCAGATATTGCGAAGCATGAAAGACCGCGTAAGATCTAAATTTAATGCTTCTATCGCAGAAGTAGACAATAATGACGATTGGAACCGTGGTACAATAGGAGTTTCCGTAGTAGCTAACGACAAAGTTTATCTGGAAAAAGTGGCCGCCAAAATAGACGCTTTAATAGCAGATTACTCAGAATCAGAGATAATAGATACTTATTGGGATTACGTATGAACAGAAGACAGGAAAAAGTTTCATCAGTGCTTTTACATGAACTTTCTAATATTATTAATAGAAGAGTTCAAGACCCTAGAGTTCGCGGGGTACATATTGTTGACGTTGAAGTCAGCCATGATTTCAGTTTTGCAAAAGTCAGATACAGTTTCTTGGAAGAAGGTCAGAAGCCTGAAGATGTTCAAAAAGGCTTGGATTCAGCAAAAGCTCTTATCCGCAAAGAACTTCGCAAAGTTCTCACTACCAGAGTAATCCCGGAATTAGCTTTCTTTTATGATTCTTCTATCAAACACGGCGACCATATTCTTGAACTTCTAAGGTCAATAGAAAATTCTGACAAATCTATGGCAGAAACAGAAGCTTCAATTCAACCCAAGGACAGCACAAATGAAAGTAACCTGGCCTAGTTCTGATTACGACAAAATAATAGATGATATTCTAGAAAAGCTTGATAAAGCGCAGAATATTTTTACAATAGCCCACCCTTATGCTGACGGTGATGCAATTGGTTCTGAATTGGCATTGTACCATTACTGTAAATCAGTCGGTAAAAATTGCGTAGTTCTTAATTTTGAACCAGTTCCTGAACAGCTTTCATGGTTGGAAGGCTACGACATCTGTACCGACAAGCTTCCAGATGATGTAGATTTTGACCTGGCTATATTAATGGAAACAACCGAAGCCCGCAGAATGGGTGACAGAGTAAACCTTTTCAAAAGAGCAAAATCAACCATTCACCTAGACCATCACATAAACGTAAGCGGCTTAGGTGACATCAATTTGATGGACGAAAGAGCCTCTTCTACCTGTGAAATTCTTTATAATATTCTGGAAAAAACAGGCGTTCCACTTTCAAAAGCTTGCCGCGAAGCACTTTATGTCGGTATTATGACTGATACAGGCAATTTCAGATACAACAATTCCACTGCTAGAGCCCATGAAGTAATTTCAAAAATTCTCGGCAAAGACTTGATTGTTGATGATATTTATAAAATAGTTTACGAAAACACTGGTCTTAACCGCGTTGTAATTCATGGTCTGACAATGGCTAGAACTAAGCCGGATTATAACGGCAAAATAGTATCAAGCTGGCTGAAGCTTGAAGACTTCGCAAAATACGGTGCTTCCGAAGTTGATGCAGACGGTGCAATTCGTAATTTAAGCTGTATTAATGGAATAGAAATTGCTGTCCTTTTTAAGGAAAATCCAGACAACCGTGTAAAAGTAAGTCTGCGCTCTTCCGGTAATATTGATGTAATGGCAATTGCCAATAAATTCCAAGGCGGCGGTCATATTCTTGCTGCTGGTGTTACTCTTCCAGGCAATATGGAAGAAGTTAAATCCAAGATTACAGATGCTTGTATTGATGCTATTAAAGAATTTGAGGCTAAAAAATAAATGATTGACGGCTGCTTAGTTGTTTATAAGCCAAAAGGCATCACTTCACACGATGTAATAAACAAAATCAGACGTGTGTACAAAATCAAGAAATGCGGTCATGCAGGAACGTTGGATCCAATGGCTCAGGGTGTATTATTAGTATTTTTCGGAAAAGCCTTGAAGCTTATTAATTTCATACCGCCTGTACATCTAGACAAAACCTATTTGGCTAGACTAACTCTTGGTAAAACAACTGACAGTTACGATGCCACCGGTAATGTAACTTCTGTCTTCGAAGGTTCTACTCTTTATTCTCAAGATGCATTAAATGAGGCTATCAACAAATTTGTCGGTAAATACGATCAGGTTCCACCTGTTTTTTCTGCTATAAAAGTAGAGGGTAAAAAGGCCTACGCTATGGCAAGAGCTGGTGAACAAGTAAATTTAACCGGACGACCTGTAGATGTTACATCAATAAGACTGCTAAAAGATTACACTGAAAATGAGGTTCACAATCTTTTGATTCGTGTACATTGCTCACGAGGTACATACATTCGTTCAGTAGTCCATGATATAGGGCAGGAATTGGGTTGCGGCGCATATTTATCTTATCTGTTAAGAGAAAGAGTCGGGAAATGGGATTTTTCTCAGGCTTTTCCATATTGGAAAATCGAGAAAGGTATTTCATTTGAAGAAAACCCTGCTTTCACAAAGTTTTCTGATGTGCTCTCTTTTCCAAAGATAACAGTCAAAGAAGAAACCTTGTTTAAAATAAATAATGGTCAGGGAATAACTAGAAAAGACATATTGAAAATAGAAACAACCAACGATGAAACCTCTGAATTATTCCAGATTTTTTCACCTGACCAGGAATTAATAGCTATTTATTCTTCCAATAAAGTTAACAAGGAAGACAATAAAGATTTAAAACTTTTCCCAATGAGAGTTTTCCACAAAGATGAAACCTATTAATATTCTTTCAGATAATATCAATTTTGATTCTACCGTTGTAGCACTAGGTTTTTTCGACGGGGTACACATCGGGCATATGGAATTAATAGGCAAAATGCTGACCTATGCAAAAACAAAAAATTTGCCTTCTATTATTTTTACATTCGATAAATCTCCGAAACAGGTTTTAAATCAAGATTTTGATGGTTATCTAACTACTCCTAAAGAAAAATTTGAACTTTTATCTGAAATTGGGCCGGAAATAGTTAGCTACGTTCCTTTTACTAAGGACTTCGCAGGTCTAACCAAAGAAGCATTTGTAAAGGAAATACTAATAAACAGATTAAAGGCCCAAGCTGTTTTTGTTGGCTTCAATTTCTGTTATGGAGCCAATAAATCAGGTAATTCTGAAATTCTAAAAAATGAATTAAGTTTGTACAACCGAGAATGTCATATTATTGATCCTGTAAAAGACGAAAACAATCTGCTCATCTCTAGCTCATCAATCAGACAAATTGTCAGAAATGGTGATATTCCGCTAGCAAATAATCTTTTAGGCAGAAAATTATCTTTTTCAGGAAAAGTTGTACACGGTGACCACAGAGCTACTGGAATGGGCTTCCCTACAGCAAATCTTCTGCTTGAAAACTGTGAAAAATGTCTGCCGCCCAATGGCGTTTATGCTTGTTATGTCGATACGACAGTTGGTACATATCCTTCTATTGTAAACATTGGCTACCGCCCTACTTTTAACAAAAACACCCATCTTTTAGAAGCCCATCTTTGCAATTTTACTGGTGACCTTTACGGCAAAGAAATCAGAGTAAAATTTTTAAAATCTATGCGCCCTGAAATCAAATTCCCCAATATGGGGGCATTAATTGCTCAGATTGAAAAAGACCGCCAGTCGATGATGGAAATTATTTAGAGCCGAGAGCAACAGAGCGATAGAGCGTAGAGCCAAGCGAAGCTTGGCATAGTAAGTGAGACAAGGCTAAAGCCTCTGTGAGACGATTGCTGACGCAATCCGTGAGACGGCAACTAACTTTGCCCGTGGGAAATTGAATTTTACAAAGTTCTAGTTGTTCTAATTGTT
>JAFXRA010000086.1 GCA_017526725.1 Candidatus Rifleibacteriota bacterium | reverse complement strand
TAAATAAGAATTGATTTAATGTTAATTTAAAATTGATTAGAGAATATTTTTTTACTATTTTTTTTTAATTTTCTATTATTCTTTCATGTTTGTGACTAATTTGATAAATTCCTCTTCGGTCTTAACAAAAGAATATGGGGCATATTCCCCAAAAGCAGTAGGTCTGCTTATGGTTACTAGCTGTATTCCATAATCAGCAACCAAGTTATTTAAGTATTTTTTCAACTCAACTAAGTGATTGCCAAGTTCAGTTTTTAAAGCATAACAACCATGAGAATTTACACTTTTAGCAACTAGATAGCACATTATTTAATATTTCTTTAATTCTTTAATGTTTTATTTCAATGATTTTAAACAATACATTATATGCTATAATTCAAATACATTAATGTAAAAAATGTTAATTATACGTCTTCCCGTATAAAGATTGCTTATACATTGTTTTTAACAATAGTAGCTAATACTTCCAAAATAATTTACCATTTATTGATTATTTCATTACTTCTAGCTTCGATAATTCGTATTATATTACGTAAAGCGACTTTTGATATATGAGAATTATTTATTATCAAGATAGCATTTACCAGAACTAGTTATCCAAATTTTAGTCGCATTTGGCACTGGAGAACCTTCAGAAACATGAACATGAATTGGTTCTAAAGGTTTATTTTCATTAGTCCAAAAATAAACCCAATATGAACCGATTTTAAAAATTTGCGGCATTTTCAAAACCACCGTCTTTGGCGAATTCTAATATTAAATGAGAAGTTGAATGGATTATTTCCATATATCTTTCTACATCTTTTTCAGAAAAGCCAAAGTTTTCTTCAATCTCATAAGTCGGCAAATAGCAAGTCAAATGATGGAAGCAATCTTTTTCGTCTGGTTTTTCAATATATACTTTAACTTTATTATTTGGTAATAGTTCTGAATGAACTATTTCACTATTATCATCTAAAGTCATAAATGGGTAAACCATATTTTTAGCTCCTATTTATCTAACTTTTATATTTATGCTTATAAAAAAGACAATTAAATACTTAATAAACTAGATTGCCACGCAGTCTAACGACTGCTCGCAATGACAAAACGGCACAGACTACGTTGGCTTCAATCACAACAATAGCCGTAGGCTCTAAACAACCACACCAATAATAACCGACAAATAGAGAAACATCTCTATCAATCAAGAGCGACCCTAAGGGCGAAGTCTTTCATTGAGTAGATAATTCTGCCATCGACGACGAGGAAGCCGTCAGCGGTGATGGTGTGGGTTGCATCGTCTATTTTTGTTATGCAGGCATCTACTGTTACAAGATTGTCTTTTGGAATAACCTGACCGCGGTAAGACCAGGTGTGTTTCTGACCAACAGCCATAGCCTGGTAATGGCATGGAGTATTGGCAAGCTGTTTGCCCCATCTGTGAATTGCAAAGCATTTGAGTAACTGCATGAACGATTCGAGACCTAATGAACCAGGAATAACTGGGTCTTGATAGAAGTGAGCTTTGAAGAACCATCTTGATGGGTCTACCTGATTAATACCTCTGATGAAACCTAAGCCTTTTGGACCGCCATCAGGAATGAAAGCGGTAATCTTATCAAGCATTAAGAAGCATTTTCCAGGAAGATTAAGACCATTCATTGGAACATTATGATTCAAGTCTGTCGGGTCTATAGGTTCTGTAAATGTTAACGGGAAGTCTATGCTTCTAACCATTTCATCAGAAGTTGGCTGATAGGGTTTTGCACCAACTAAGCCAATCTGATTTGCAAGAGCGGCTTCAGAGAAGAAACCGAAAGTAGTGTTGCCTTCATAAATCTTTCTATCGCCTTTGGTAACAAGCAAATCAAATGATTGAATCAGCATTCCGCCAGCATTGGCTGCTTTTGTAGATTTTACAGTGGCAGTCAGAGTGCCTGAATTCATATTTACATCTTCGTAAAGAATAGCAGAACCGTCTAAATTTCTATAGTGTAATGGTTCTTTGCTAGTGTTGGCAGAACCCATGAAACAAGAATACCAGCCGCAGACTTGAAGAGGAAATTCAAGCATTACAGCGAATGGAATAGAAGTCTGCTTGTTACACTTAAAGAACCAATGATCTGGTTTAATATCAAACTGCCCTTGAACAGTTCCACCAGTCTTGATTTTCAAGAATTCAGCATTAACTTTTGTTATTCTGTCTACGAATAAGAACGGTGGATTTGGCAAACGTGCCAGAAATTTACCGTTGTCGTATTCTTTGAATGCATCACCGAAGCAGAGAGACGGCTTACCTATGGCATATTCATAAATCTGCTGGGCGGTGTAGATGGCGGGGAGGGTTTCGGGGTCTACAAGAGGAGTATCATTGTTGAGATTGGAATTTCCTAAAGCCTCCACTTGAGGGGAGGTGTCAGACGAATGTCTGACGGAAGGGTGACGTAATAGTTGGGAATTATCTTCTTGGTAGAAATTTTGTATATAAGAATTACTGTTATAGCTAGAGTCGTTTTTGCTTAACCACAAGGATTCGATAGCTTGGCGGTTGGTGTTAGTTAGGCGAATGCTCATGTTCATAACCTGAACTATGCGCTTGCCATCAGCAAACATCAAAGCGTCAGCTATTGCGTAAGGTTCTGGATTGTAGCCAAGTTCCTTGATTTCAATATCATAAAGAGCTTTCTTGACACCTTTTATAACCTGACCACGGCAGCGAAGCTGACTCTTAACGCCAAGAACTGGTTCAAATGCAGAAGTCTGAGCAGGAGCTATCCAACCCATTCTAAGTAGGAATACTCGCAAAGACTGCATACAGGATTCATACATCAATGTTCCAGGCATAACCTGATCATCACAGAAATGTTGAGTCAAAAACCAGGCTTCTTGAGGAATATCTATTTCAGCTTTAATTCGACCTAATCCGAAACGTCCGCCGTGCGGGTCTATTTCAGTGATTCGGTCAATCATCTTCATCTTTCCATCAGGAATAGTATGGGGGTAAATTGATATTCCTGCAAATTGTGGACCGAAAGCTGCTTCAATATTGCCTTGTCGTAACAAAGCAAGTTTATTGTCGTCGTAAGATTCTCTGACCATTTGAGGCAGATTTTCACGGCCAGGCAAATCTGGTTTGGGTTCAGGTTTAATATCGTCTTCAGTTAAAACAATACCTTTGCCTTCTGCAAGCTGTTTATCTGTAAAGAAGCCAGCACAGCCGTTTCTCATAGTGATAAGATGGCGGCCGTTAATGCTTCCATCGTATTCAAAGAAGAATAAATAGGTGTCAGCTTGTCTGATAAAGCGGTCTACACGAATATCATAATGTAGAGTATCACCTGGTCTTGGAAGTGGACCATGATAAGAGATTGTGGCGTCTAAAAGTCTGTATTTGGCTATACCTTTAGTTTTGAAGTCTATTCCAAGCCAGCCAGAAAGGAAAAGGTCAGCCTGACCTGCTTCAACGGCAAGACCTGTAGGCATACAATCGTTGTCAAGATACCAGGCATTGGGGTAAACATCGTGTTCAGTAACAACTCTGCCTTTGCCAAGAGAGCCTTTTTCACCTTCAACAGTAATAATTCGGTCTACAAAATTCAACGGAATGTCAGGAAGTCTGACCCTTGTTGGGTGATTATCGATTGGAGCAAAGAAATCACCTAAGGCTTTGCCGATTTTACCAACAGCAAATTCCATAGAGCCTTTCCAATCAAGGAAAACTGGACCATTGTAAGGTTTCGGCATTTTCTGTGATGGAACAGGCTTATTAGCCAAATTGCTCTGCTGAGCATTATGATAATTAATCGTAACAGTCTGATTTTGCTGTAATTGCTGTAACTGTTCTGGAGTCAGGTTTTGAGATAGCATTAGTTGCTGAGTAAGCAAAGCTATTTGTGCCTGAGAAAAGGCGTTGTTAAGTCTCAGGAACTCTTCATGAGCCTGAGCAGTAGCATTTTGAGCATTGAGCCATTCTGAAACGAGTTTATTATCCATTTTTTTACCGAGTTTCTGTTGATATATAGATGCAATACTACGAAGGGCGGTATTGCGAGTTGATTTACGAGAATTATAGAATTCTTTTTTTACATCTTCTATAGTTTTGGGTTTATCTGTAGAAGCTCCCCTGCTTGCGGGGCTGCCGACAGGGAGGTCGGCGTGCAAGCGAGCCACAGGATGTGAGTGAGTCGCTGAGCTGGCTGCCGAAGCCTGACTGAGGGGGGACCTGCCGAAGACAGCGTTTGTTGTGATTGGTGTGGTTGGTATTGTTGGTGGGATTGTTCCTAAAGCCTCCACTTGAGGGGAGGTGTCAGACGAATGTCTGACGGAGGGGTGACGTAACCTTAGTAAATCACCTTCTTGGTTTTCTTTTGGTAATTCTTTCTTAACAATGGGGGCAGATCTTTTTACACCACTCAGCGTTGGCACATGCCCCGTATAAACTGCAACAGGTTTAAGCTTTGACTTAACGTCAGACTTAATCTGTAATACTTCGCGTCCGTAAAGATTGCTTAAATCAATTCTTATACCTTCTGCTGCACAGTTAGCAATAAACTTAAGCAGAGAAGTTGTCTGTGGCTGGTTAGCTGGCATTGCTGCACGAGCAAAGTGTGGCCTGTCACCAAGAACAGCATTAATCATTCTAGTCATTGAACTCTTTGGTCCAAGTTCCAAGAATAATCTAGCACCTTCTTTATAAGCTAATTCCACATCTCTTGGGAAATCAATCTTATCAATACAATGCTGCCTGATTGAATCAGCAGAGTCATGGGGAGTCGGCTTAAATACGATTCCCTTAGCACTACTTATAAACTTAACTCCATCTGGTGGGCAAGTATTTTCGTAATAGTGCAAATCGTAGTAAGCCTTTTCTGATGGAATAGCAGCAGGGCAGTGAACTGAAGAAACGCCACTCAAAGAGAAGAAAGGTTTATTAAGCTTTTTAACCAAATCTTCAACCTGTGGGCGGTTACCGCCAATTACACATTCATTTTGAGTATTGATAATCAAAATATAGACTTGAGTGTAATCAGATAAGTATTTTTCAACTTCACTAGATGAACAGGTAACCATACCAAGAAGCCAGTCTATTTCAGCCTTATCATCAAGTCCCCAGTATTTTCTAGCTGAATTATATCTACCGATTAGTTCAGTAGTGAAAAGATTAGAACATCTCATGCACCTGATCATTTCGTCACGGCTTGTCCATGTTCTAGTCGCATAATTCCCAGCAGTTTCGCCAAGGCTGTAGCCCATAATTA
This sequence comes from Candidatus Rifleibacteriota bacterium, assembly GCA_017526725.1. Next base: position 2,944 of record JAFXRA010000086.1, on the reverse strand, counting down.
TGTCTGGCTTAATACCGAAACTTCTGACTATATCACTTACAAGAGAACAACAAGATACGTGGCTGAAAACCAAAGAGTTATGGTCATCAATAAGGTCTTGCATTGCCTTATCTTCCCAGCCATCTTCGTAAGTCAGGCGCCAGGGTGCTATTCTTCTAGTTCCAAATTGAGCGGCTAATAAGTCATATTGACTATCCAATTCTCTTTGATATTCTGGGAAAGAGGCACCAAGCTCTAAACCCATTCCTAAGAAATGATTGCCTGAACCTGGGAAAGCAAAACATATTTTGCCTTTTTCTGACATTGGGTCAGGTGAATAGAAAATTCTATCGTTAACTTCCGGGCCGTTCAAAATTGGATGATTTTCTTTGTTGTATAAGTGTCTAACAGCATATTCAGCACGTTTTCTTAATTCTGGGAAACTGCTCGCAACTATGCTGCAGAAAATCTTTGCATTAGGCTTAACTGGGCATTCTTTCCAATATTCTCTAGCTAAGCTTTGAATAGAATCCGATTCAAGATTTACAAGAGCAGATACTCTTTCACGTAAGTCGCAAGGGCTTGTTCCACCGACTATAAAGATAGCATCTGAAAGTTCGCCAGTAGGAAGAATTCTAGAAGCATTAGAAACTTTTTGAGCCTCACTAGCTAATTTGGCATCTTCCTCAAAACCTTCTAATACTGCATGATAAACAGAACCATCAATACCGATACTGCTTACACCCGCAGTTCTAGGTCCGTTAATCTTGTTGCGGAGCCAGAATTGTGGCTGATTAGGCGTAAAGAAAGAATCTTTGCGTTTGTTAAGGGCTTCAACTGGATTCTTTAATGTCTTGAAAGCAGGCAATATTTGCTGATGTAGACAAATCGCAGCTTTGATTAATGATAACAAACCTGATGCAGCACCTGTATGCCCAGTAACCATCTTTGTGCTAGATAAAGCACAAAGTTGATCATTGTTTTTGAAAGTATCTTCTTTGTTGTCTGGTCTAACAGGCATAAAGTCAGCAATTGCTTCTGCTTCTATTTTATCTTCTGTTGGAAAACCGCTTCCGTTAGTTTCTAATAGACCAATGTTCTCAGATTTGAAGCCAGATTCGTTCCAAGCTTGTGAAATTGCTTTTTCATAAGCAGATTTCAAAGATTCTTTATCTTCAAAATGATTAGAACTGCCTTTACCAAACCCTTTTATAATAGAAAAGATTACATCGCCGTCTTTAATAGCATCTTCTTTGCGCTTTAAAATTACAGCGCCAGCACCTTCACCAGGAAAAGCTCCATCAGTTCCTTTTTCAAATGGAGTAGAAGAAGATTTTCTTGAATATGGCCTTAACTTGTCAGTTGCTAGCATATTTCTCAAATCGCCAGCAAAATCAACAGCACCTACAATTGCTGTATCAATTTCATTTCGTTGCAAAGCTCTAACGGCAGCTTCCAAAGCAGATAAACCAGAGTTCTCTGCAGATGAGAACGTGTGAGAAGGACCACCGATAGAGTATTCTCTTGCTATACGACTAGCAACTATTCCGCCAAGAGCACCAACAGTTCTGGCATTATTGAGGGGTGGGGTGATAGAATCGCAAAGCTGCTTTTCATCGTAATTATTTAAACCAAAGGCTTTTGAATCTTTCTTTATAGCCCATCTTGAAGCAAAATTTGAAGCTTCAAAATCTTGACTAATGCCAATATATGTGCCCCATTTTAAACGACTATGTTCTTTGCCAACCAATGATTTTAATGCACCTGAAACAGTTTTGAGCATTAATAGCTGTTGAGGTAATACTTCTGGAATTTCAATAGGAGAAATCTTGAACTCACCTGGAGTTACATCTACTTCGTCAATGAATGCACCTTCCTGTAACCAAGGAATATCAGCAGTAGATTGCTTTCTCTTTGGTGGAATTGGTTTCTTGGCTGGTGCACAATTCAAAACAGCTTCTTGAAAGTCTTTTAAATTTTTTAAATCGCCAACCATTGTATTCATAGCTACAATAGCTACTTCTGGCAACTTTTCTGTTTTGATATTTGCTGTGTTTAAACTCTTATCTTTTATGTATTCTTCTATTAAAACATGGGCATTGATGCCACCGAAGCCGAAGGCACTCAGTGCACAGCGTCTAGGTTCTCCAACTTTGGCTGGATTCCAGGCTTTAGGCTTTTGAAGAATTCTAATTGGTGTACTTTCTAATTCCAACTTTTCATCTGGAATTTCATAACCTGCCGTTGGAGGTAACTGCTTATTTTTTAATGCAAAAACAAGTTTCATTAAACCTGCTGCACCAGCACCAGTTAATAGGTGACCAACATTAGATTTTACTGAGCCTATAACACATTCTTTTGAGTCTGTGCCCTGTAGAATTTCTTTAATACTGCTTACTTCAACAGCATCACCCTTTGGTGTACCTGTACCATGACATTCAATAAGTTGTATATCAGCGGGTGACCAATGAGCCTGTGCATAAGCTGCACGCATTGCACGGACTTGCCCTTCTTTGTCCGGTGCTAACAAGCTTCCACCCACGTCATTAGAAAGACCAATACCTCTAATAATTCCGTAAATTTTATCATTTGCTGCTATGGCGTCATCAAGACGCTTAAGCATAAACATACCAGCACCTTCACCAACTAACAGACCGTCAGCTCTTTTATCGAAAGGTCGACATATACCGCTTTTCGACAATGCTCTTAATTGAGAGAAACCCATCTGAGTAAATTGTGAAGATGGTCTTGAAGCACCACCAGTTAAAACAGCATCAGCTCTACCGCTTATCAATTCCTCACAGGCTAATTTAATAGCATAAAGGGAAGAAGCACAGGCAGCGTCCAATGTGTAGCAGCCTCCTCCTAATCCTAGACCTCCAGCTAATAAACCAGCTGGTAATTCAGCAGAATATCTATTGTAGGGGTTATCTTTAAATAGTTCTTCAATAGAGGGCTTTCTATT
>JAFXRA010000085.1 GCA_017526725.1 Candidatus Rifleibacteriota bacterium | reverse complement strand
GCTGCTGTATCACAACGAAGTGTCTCACAGCGCAGCGTCCCACTTTTAACCCTTCCAACCCTTCCAACCCCTTCCCACAAGCAGCTATGCTGCTGTCCCACAGCGCAGCATAACTTCTCCTTCTTCAATCTTCAATCTTCAATCTTAAATCTTCAATCTTATATCTTATATCTTATATCTAAAAAAATACCCTATTGACATAACTAACTAAAAAAGAGTACAGTCTTTTTGTTGAATTTCTATATTTATATTTTAGGGAATTATGCACCAGTCTTTTAATAAAAATCTAGTATTTTCGTGCGTACGTTTTATTGTCGTAATACTCTTATTTACACTATTCTTCGACTTACCTGTCTTCGCACAACAATCCAGAGGGAATGCCAGAGTTAACATAAACGACAACACAAGAATTGACCGCACACCAGTAGACAGCACCCCCTTCCCTATACCTGCAATAACAATACATGTAGACCCATCAAGAGAACGAGGTCAAATAGGCACCGGCCTTCAAATCTTAATATTATTAACCATTTTAAGTCTTGCACCATCAATATTAATAATGATGACCAGCTTTACAAGAATAATTATAGTTCTGAATTTTGTAAGGCGTGCTTTAGGAACCAATACAGAACCCAGCAACCAGATTTTAATAGGACTAGCTCTGTTTATTACATTTTTTACAATGTCTCCTGTTATAGATCAGGTGTATAACAACGGCATAAAACCATACATAAACAGAGAAATAGATTATGTAGAATGTTATAATCGCTCTATTACTCCAATAAGAAATTTTATGTTCAAACACACCAGAGAAAGCGATATGCTTTTGTTTGCAGAAATGGAAGGTGCCCCCAAGCCACAGACTCGTGATGATTTCAGCACAGTAGCACTAGTTTCTGCATTTATTACAAGTGAATTAAGAACAGCCTTTCAAATGGGTGTAGTTATTTACCTGCCTTTTTTGGTAATTGATATGCTTGTATCAAGTATTTTAATGGCCATGGGTATGATGATGCTGCCTCCTGCGATGATATCTCTGCCTTTTAAAATACTTTTATTTATTCTGGTAGATGGCTGGAATCTAGTAATAAAATCATTAGTAGCCAGTTTTACAGGTGGTTAAAAATGACAGAATACGTTGTATTAGAATTAATAAAAAATACTTTCTGGGTCAGCATTTTATTAACTACCCCAATACTACTGATAGGAATGATTGTTGGTGTTTTAATCAGCATCATTCAAACAGCAACATCTATTCAAGAGCAAAGTTTAAGCATTGTTCCCAAACTGATTATAACTGTTTTAGCAATTATGGGAATGTCTCGATGGATGCTCAGTTATATGATTACTTTTACAACAAACATGCTGGGTTCACTTCAAAATTTTGCGGGCATGTAATCGGGAATAAAAACAAATGACAGAAGCTGCTTTTCTTAATGGGGTCGGATTATTTCTGATTGCTTTAGTCAGATTCAGCGGCTTTTTTTTAAACACACCAGTATTTTCAGATAATCTTGCTCCAACAAGAGTTAAAGCAGGGCTCTGTGCTCTCTGTTCTGTTCTGATGCTGCCTCATTTAATAGCAACCACTACTCTTCCTGATTTAAGTATTGTTGGTTACGGAATTATGGCAATAAAAGAATTAGCTTTAGGCTTTATGCTAGGCTTTATTGTTATGTTTATGACCTCAGCATTAAGAATGGGCGGAAACATTATAGGAATGCAAATAGGGTTTTCTTATGCACAGGTTGCTGATCCTGGTTCTAATCAAAGTATAGGTATTATTTCAGAAATACTCCAGCTTTCTGGTTCACTTCTTTTTTTGTTTTTCGGAGGTCACTTAATAATATTAAGAGCTTTTTATCAGAGTTTTCAGATGGTGCCACCAGCTGGTTTAGTTTTAACTACGAATGTAATAGAAGAAATCCTGCTTTACAGCAGAATGATTTTTGTTTGCGGTCTTCAGATTGCTATGCCGATTATTGCAGTTATTCTTGTGGGTGATGTTGCCCTTGGTATCATTGCACGAACTGTGCCCCGAATGAATATATTCCAATTAGGTTTCGCAGTTAAAATAATAATCGGTCTGATAGTTATTTATTTCTTTATAAATTGTTTAGCAGATTTAATAAAGTATCTTCTAAATATGAGTCTGGAAGAAGTAATGCTTGTATTAAAGCATTTGGGCGGTGCATAATGACTGAAGAATTAGATTTAAGCATTAAGCTTCAAGCTCTAAGCTCTAAGCCAGACCAACCTATTTACAACGATTCAAACGAATCCAACTATTTCAACTATTCTAACAATTATAACAATTCCAACTATTTAACCATCTCCGACATTCCTTTCGACCTGCAGATGTTCGCAGGAGAAAAGACTGAAGAAGCTACTGAAAAACGTAAACGTGACGCCGTTCAAGAAGGCAATGTAGCAAAATCCCAAGACTTAGGTTCCGTAGTAATTCTTTTAGCAGGTTTTTTAATGCTTCGTGCATACGGAGCAAATATGTATAGCCGATGTGCAGATTTTATGCGATACTGCTTTGGTCAGATTTTGCAGTCTAATCTTACTTTAAATGAAGCTCTCATTCTTTTAAATCAGTTCATTATGGTAACATTGATTATAACAATACCTTTCATGCTGGCAATAATGCTGGCAGCTATTTTTTCAAATGTTATACAAATTGGTTTTCTATTCAGATTTGATCCAATGACACCAAATTTTGACAGAATGAATCCTGTTTCAAACATACAAAATATGTTTTCATGGAAAATGGTTGCAGAATTGGTTAAATCTTTCTTAAAGATATTTATTGTTGCCTACGTGCCCTACTCTACTATAAAAGAAGAATTTCCAAAATTTATAGGCTTTATAAAATCTAATCCGGTATATTCTTTTGGAACTTTGCTTGATATCTGCTATGCTATGGCGATAAAAATCATTCTGATTTTTTTAGTATTAGCAATTGCAGACTGGTTTTTCCAGAAATGGCGCTATGATGAAAGCTTGAAAATGTCTAAAGAAGACATCAAAGAAGAACACAAACAACAAGAAGGAGACCCGCACGTTAAGCAAAAAATCAGGGAATTACAGCGAAGAGCTTCTGCACGCCGTCAGATGGAAGAAGTTCCAAAAGCTACTGTTGTAGTAACAAACCCGACCCATATTGCTGTTGCTCTTAAATATATTCCGGGTGAAACTCCGGCTCCGTTGATTGTTGCAATGGGCACAGGCCTCATTGCACAGAAAATTAAAGAAATTGCAAAGGAAAATAACGTTCCTATAGTTGAAAATAAACCTTTAGCCCGTGAAATGTTTAAAAAAGCCAATGTGGGCGATGAAATACCACAAGATCTTTGGACTGCTGTAGCTGAAATACTTGGTCAGATTTTTAGAGAACGACAAAGAAAAGCAGCATAGCCGTGCATAAAGTTGGTAGTTAAATAATTCACAATCTTAAAAATAATTTTTTTGACTATTGCAAAAAATATTTCACTTGTACTATACTAAATTCTGTGCATAATTTTAGACAGTTCCAAACCCCTAAAACGTGCATTCCATCCAATTTACATCTAAAACTAGCAGGAATTTAAAGAGCAAATGGCAACTGAAACTAAAGGCAGCAACGTTCTAAATGCGGTGCCCCTTTCTATGATATTAAAGAGCAAAGATATCATATTTGCTTTTGGTGTCGTTTTAATTGTATTAACCTTGATTATTCCTGTTCCTGCCAGAATATTAGATGTTCTTTTAACACTAAATATAGCTATTTCATTAACTGTATTATTAGTTTCTATATTCAATCACGACGCACTGCAATTCTCAGTTTTCCCAAGTCTTTTACTGATTACAACACTTTTCAGACTAGCTCTTAATGTCAGCACAACCAGACTGATTTTATCTGGTCAAGGTGCCACCATGAGCCTTATAAAATCATTTGGCAACTTTGTTGTTGGCGGGAACTACGTTGTAGGTTTTGTTGTATTCCTTATTCTTGTATTAATTCAGTTTTTGGTAATTACCAAGGGCGCTGAACGTGTTGCTGAAGTATCAGCAAGATTTACTCTTGATGCAATGCCTATTAAAGGTATGGCTATAGATGCTGATTTAAACGCAGGTGCAATTGATCAGGATGAAGCAACAAGACGCCGTCTGAATCTATCTAGAGAAGCAGATTTTTATGGGGCTATGGATGGTGCCAGTAAATTTGTTAAAAACGATTCAATTGCCGGCATAATAATAACTGTAATAAATCTTTTAGGAGGCATTTTAATAGGCGTTATTTCTCGTGGAGAAAACGCGATGGATGCTCTTTCTGCTTATGCACTATATACAGTTGGTGACGGTCTGTGCTCTCAGATTCCGAGCTTATTAATTTCTACAGCTACAGGTATAGTAGTAACCCGTTCAAGCTCTAATTTCAGCTGAGGAGAAGAAGTCACAACACAGTTACTCTCCAAAGCTAAAATTTTGGGAATTACATCAGGTTCTTTACTATTCTTGGCTTTAATCCCAGGTTTACCTAAAGTAAGCTTTATCTTGTTGGCAATTATATTCGGAACCTTGGCCTATGTTTCCAAAAGAAACGAAGAAGAAGCCGAAGAAAAACAAAAAGAAACCCAAGAAGCAGAAAAGAAAGCAGAAAGTGCAGCAAATGGGCCAGAAGATGTTTCTTCTCTATTAACCGTTGACCAGCTTGAATTAGAAATTGGATACAACCTTATTCCTCTCTGCGATTCAAATCAAGGAGGAGATTTACTTAACAGAATTGCTCTAATAAGAAGACAGATTGCAATGGATTTAGGTCTTATTGTTCCTGCAATTCGTATTAGAGATAATATTCAGCTAAGTCCAAATTCTTATGTATTTAAGATTAAAGGCAGTGAATATGCTTCTTATGAAATAATGCCAGAAAACTATCTTGCTATGGAAACAGAACCTGTAGCAAATAAGATAAATGGTATAGAAGTTCAGGAACCGGCATTTGGAATGCCAGCTATCTGGATTCCTGCTTCTTCACGTGATAAAGCAGAAATGTCTGGTTATACTGTAGTTGACCCGTGCACAGTTATTGCTACACATTTAACAGAAATTATTCGCAAAAATGCAGACGAAATTCTTGGCCGACAAGAAGTTCAGCAACTGCTTGACAGTTTGAAAAAGACTAACCCATTACTGCACGATGAAGTTATACCTAATATCATCAGTCAGTCAGTATTGTTAAAAATACTTCAAAACCTTCTTAGAGAAGGTGTAACAATTAAATATATAGGCAGTATTCTGGAAGCTCTTGCAGATTGTAAAGGTATCAATGACTTAGATACTCTTACAGAAGTAGCCCGACAGGGACTTGCACGACATATAGTTAAGCCATTATTAGGCTCAGACGAAGTTCTGCGAGTTCTTTCACTAGAACCTCAATTAGAACAAAGTCTAGCTAACGCTCTTCAAAAAATAGATGGACAGGTTCAATTAGCTATAGATCCGAACTCTGCTTCTAAGCTCTTAGAAAGTATAAGAGAAAAAATTGAAGAAGTAATTAATGAAGGCATTACTCCTATAATACTTTGTAATTCTGCATTACGACTAAGCATTAAACGTCTGACAGAAAGAATGGCGCCAAAGCTTGTTGTATTAGCTTATAACGAAATTCCTAATTCTATTAAGTTAGAATCAATTGGCTTAATATCTTTGAGGGGGAAATAATAAATGCGTGATCAGGCAACTTCTCTCAGAGAATTAAGAGCTAATTTTGATAAAATTGTTACTAAACAGAAAGCGGAATCTACTCAGGATTTTCTCGGGAAAATCAGACGTATTTCTCCGCTTTCTGCTCACATCTTAATTTATCCTGATTCAATAGACGCAGATTACCCAGAAATTCAAAACTGGCTGTCTCAAATAACCGAAAACCAATCAAACATTTATCTCTGGGACCAGGCTGATTTAATCAAAAAAAATATTTTAACAAAAATGAAACCAGATGAGCTCCCCTTCCCTGTGCTTCCAAAACAGTTAGAATTACTTGATATGACAGGGAAAACAGATTCCGAATGTTTTGGATTTTTAAAAAATATTTCACAAGCCCTTGACAAACAAAGAGAAGTATGGATTACGGTAAATTCAAGTGACATTCCATATTATTCTTATTTATTAAAAGCTGCAAATTCGCTTTACATAATGCTTCCGACTCATAACGACTCAATTATCAAAGGTTATGAAATAGTAAAAAATCTTTTTAGTTTAAAAATAAATTCTTCGATAAAAATTCTTGAGTTTTCTTCGAAACCCTTTTTAACAGATAGTAATGCCACTACCAGAATAAAAAATGTTGCAAAACAATTTTTAGGTATTGACCTAACTAATGCTGGGGTGGTACTCTCTACAAATAGATACATTCCCCCAGTTAACGAAGGTGAACTTAGAGAGTTAAAATCCGCTGATGATTCATCAAAGAGTGATTTTATGTACGCTTTCAGTGAAAACATCGTTAATTTAAGACTAGGAACACATTAATATGCCAGAACCTATAATGAAGCCAATTGAAGCCATAATAGCTGAAACCAAGCACGAAATTCAGCCTTATGTATTCAAGAGACTAGAAGCTAGAACCCCAAGAAAAGCCGGGGAAAAAATAGCTAGAACTATCACTGTTACTTCTGGCAAAGGTGGAGTTGGGAAAACCAGCCTAGTAGCTAATTTAGCAATTTGCTTAGCTCAAGCTGGACAAAGAGTCATTATACTCGATGCTGACCTTGGTCTTGCTAATATAGATGTTGTCTTCGGAATAAGACCAAAATACAACCTTATGGATGTCATAAACGGCGATATGGATATAGACAACATCATGGTTTCAGGTCCATACGGCATACAAATTATTGCTGGCGGTTCCGGAGTAATGGAATTAGCCGATTTAGAACAAGATAAAGCAGAACGCCTGTTTAATCAGCTTAGATTTTTAGAAGACAAAACAGATTTTCTTCTCATAGACACAGGTGCAGGAATCAGCAAAAGTGTCATATCTTTTTGCCAGGCAGCAGATCAGGTTGTTGTCATTACAACCACAGAACCCACATCTCTAGTAGATGCTTTTGGAATAATAAAAGTATTAAGCAATAAAAGACCTGATGCATATGTAACGGCCTTAGTTAATAAGGTTGACGACAATGAAGAAGGTGCACAGATATACGGTAGACTTTCAAAGGTTGCAAAAGAATATCTTAATGATTTCGAGGTGCATTACCTAGGCTGTCTTAAGCAGGATAGAAATATGCACATTGCGGTAAGACAGCAAACGCCGCTGATGTTGTTTTCACCAATGTCACCCGTTGCGGTAGAGTTGCGAAAAATAGTATCGCAATCGTTCTATGAATTACCTGAACAATTAAAAAATAACGAAGAAGAAAATGAAGGATTTTTCAAAAGGCTTGCTAAAATATTTAAAGGAGGGAAAGATTAATAATGACTAATATATATGAATCCGTCATTGCTGATACCTCCTATGAAGCTCAGCAAATT
>JAFXRA010000084.1 GCA_017526725.1 Candidatus Rifleibacteriota bacterium | reverse complement strand
GGAAATTGCTAGAGATGTTGGAAGGGTTAGAAGGGTTAGAAGAGTCGGAAGTGTTGTCTTTAAGATCCCCTTTTTTAAAAAGGTGGATTAAGGGGGATTATATTTTATAATAACCTAAAATAAAAAAGAGCGGGAAACGGGACTCGAACCCGCGACATCCACCTTGGCAAGGTGGCGCTCTACCAACTGAGCTATTCCCGCAGTTATTCTGACTATATAATCAGCTAAAAATGGGAAATAACGGATTCGAACCGTTGACCCACTGATTAAGAGTCAGTTGCTCTACCAGCTGAGCTAATTTCCCTAAGTCCCAACCATTAAAGAAGGAACCATAAAAAATGATCCGCGTTGGATTTGAACCAACGACCCCCTGATTAAAAGTCAGATGCTCTACCCCTGAGCTAGCGGACCATGAAACAAATGATTAAGAACATCGCGCCTGGAAGGGCTCGAACCCTCAGCCTACAGATCCGAAGTCTGTCGCTCTATCCAGTTGAGCTACAAGCGCTGGCAAGGGTCGGAGACGGGGCTCGAACCCGCAGCCGCAAGATCCACAATCTTGTGCTCTACCATTGCGCTACTCCGACCATGTAGACCGTAGTGATACAGCCTAAACCAACGCGCCAGAGAGGATTCGAACCCCTGGCCCGCAGCTTAGAAGGCTGCTGCTCTATCCACCTGAGCTACTGGCGCAACCAAAATCATTTGGTGGGAGCGGGAAACGGGACTCGAACCCGCGACATCCACCTTGGCAAGGTGGCGCTCTACCAACTGAGCTATTCCCGCAAAATGAAGTATTGCGTTCAATTCGGGGTGACTGGACTCGAACCAGCGACCCTCTGGTCCCAAACCAGATGCGCTACCAACTGCGCTACACCCCGTTGTCTTAAGGTCGTTAGACTTAACGGGGCTTGACCCGATTAAATTTAGCATTACCTCGTGACGGAAATAGATAATATCAAAAACCTTTTTGAGAGTCAACAAATTTTTTTAATTTTTTTTGTACCTTTTTTTGTACATTCCTCAAAAGGCTTTGTTATCTGTTCCACTTCTTTTCATAGACTTCATTGATTAAATCGCGAAGCCTGTTTTGAGAAAGACCCATTTTTTCTGCAACTTTATTCAGCATTTGTACTTCGTTATATTCAATATAACTATCCGCGGCAGCAATACTAATTAGAAGTTTAATAAGATTTTCATCTAATTTAATTGCTGTAGTATCAAGAACAAACTTAACTGGGTCAGAAGTTTTCCGCAGTCTGCTGATGATCTGATCTAATTCATTATTACTAATGCTTCTGGCTTTTCTGATGTTATGTATAATCATCATTTCTCTTTTGTCTATAAGACCATCAGCTAACATCATGGCTACTGTTATGTTGAGCAAGTCATTCCCGGAAAAATAATCAAAAACATTGTAATTTACACTGCTGGGCAGAACCTTATTATCTTGAGTATTAGAAACACCAGGAGTATCAGAAGTTTCTTTCTTGAAACCTATTCCTTTTGCAGACATTCTGGCATCATTCATATATTGTATAGCTTTGTTTTTAAAGAAATCTATTACAATATCACAAAGCATCCAGTCTTTGCTGTCGTCATTAAAGACTGAACCACAGTATTCACAAGTATTTGAACTTAAATCGCTTGGTTCTTTTGCTCCGCAGTTAGGACAATGGATACTGCAGAAAGATTTTTCAGGATCAGAAGGAACACCTTTTTTTCTTCTAAGAATAACCATAGATTTTCTAAAGACTTCAGTATCGTTGGAAACAGAAATTCCGCTCCAAACTAACTGACCTATTAAGTAATCGTAATCATTACGATTGGTAATAAATCCTATTATTTCTTGGGAACCTAAGGCGCATTCTCTGCATTTTGGGAATGTGGCAGAATAGTCCGAATTAAAAATAGATTGGGCAAATTCATTGGTAGAAACTTTTTGAATAGGTTCTGAATTGCCTAGTCTGTTTGCTTCAACCAAACGCCAGAATATAACTGTAAGTTTGTCTTCAAGATGTGAAATATTCAGCGAATTATCAGCACTAATCATCGACTTGTAAGCTATAGGATTTTCAACATCGGCATCTCTCCATTCGCAAGCTTGTGTAATGCCTGTCAAAATCCAGTCGTGCTGGCCTGAACGCAGTAAAGAAGAACAAGAAGGACACTTGGAAAGTCTTGCACCTTCAATCTGTGCTCCACAGTTAGGGCAGTAACCTTCTATAAGACCATTCTTGACGGTTTTGGTTCCTCTTCTTCTCATGAATGTCCATATTTCTGTGAATTCCTCAGGGCTTTGACTGCCGTTCTTAAAGGAATTATTTCTGTCGTCAATTCGATAGTTGACGGCACTCACAGTAAATTGAACTGATAAGGAATCATAGCCTGCTTTACTTGATAAACGAACAATTACGGCTTTTTTGATGTCGATATCTTTCATCAGGTCAATTTCATGGTCGGCTTTCATTGTGTTTATCTGAATTTGGAACTGTTCATAAGTCCCATCAGCTAAAAAAGCTTCGGCTTTGCTCAAATCACGCTTAGACCAACCTTCTTGTACTATTACGAAAGCTTTTTTGGCTCTTTCCAAAAATTCATCTTTATTAAAAGCAGGGTCTTTAGATTTAATAGAAGAAAAATTGAAGACTTCGGTAAATCTATAATCTTCTGAATTATAGAGGGTTCTTTTGCCTACAGCTAAATATAGAATCAGGAATGGCACAATAAACCAAGTTATGAAGAAAAATGGGCTTGAAAGAACGGCTATAGCTACTGCAATGCTGAACTTGTCAGAAAATTCATCGTATTCTTCATCGCAGTAAGCCTTAGTTGCCAAACCAGCAAAAACTAGATGAGTTATTATAAAGAAAATTGCCAGCGGAGTGGGGATATCTATCGGGGTGCCTGATGAACCGCTTGAATGATATGAATGACTTCTATGGCTGGAAGAACGGTGGCTTGAATAACTTCTATGTGAACTTCTGGATGAGCTACGGTGACTGCCGCCGCTGTATCTGTGGCCGCCGCCGGCACGGGCATCAACAATGGAAGTCGCAAAAAATACGAAGAATGAAATGAAAAATACTATGGATAAAATGAATATGTGGCTTTTCTTATACATAAGCAAAGCTTATCATTATCCGAATTTTATGGCAATAATCTATCAAGAAAAACTTACGTTTTTGTTTATTTGAGGCTTGATTAAGGCAAACATAAACTTTTTCTTTTATTAATAAGGCTTTCATAGTTACTAAATTCATAATAATGACAGTAGACGCGAAACCTTCTATTCTCCGCACAAGGCTCGTTCCCTCAAAGATTATTCGAAGGTAAAAATCAACAGAGACCGCGGAGGAGAATAAGGTTGAGCAAGCAACTGTCATTATTATTTTAGTAATTATTGTTTATTAGGGCCTTGAGGAATAAATATAGTAAAATCTAATAATATGTTGTATAAATTCTAATTAGTAGTAAAAGAATATATTATTTAAGGAACAAAAAATGTTTAAAAATCGTTTAATGTACGCTTTGGTTTTGTGTTTTATGGTTTTTTCCCTAAGTGCTGCAATGGCAGATAAAAAGAATGTCATTGAAACCAAGAAAGTCGGTGATACAAAATATACTTTATATTCCGAAAAGACAAAATTCTCCACTAAATATTATATTGACCAGGAAACTGAAACTGGTGTTGAAACCTGGACAAGTAGCGACGACCAGAAATTGGATTCTTTCATACTTTGCATAAATTTCCTGAATAATATTGATGAATTTGCGATGGGAACAATTGAAAAGTATGATTCCAGCAAGTGGACAAAGGTTAATTTAAGAAAACCAGTTAAAGAAGATGCAAATTCCGGTGACTCAATGGTTGAAGTTTATGCTAAGAAAGATGCTGTCATACATATAACTTGCAGTTCTGAAGACCGCACTTGTGGAAGAACTGTTTATTACGCACTTCTTACAGACCCGGAAATGGTTAACAACCTTGTTGGTGATAAGATTTTCGGTATGGATAAAGATAAATTCTTCAAAAAATATGGTGGTAAATTATCTTATGATGTCTTAAAGGTTGCCCATTTTACCTTTATTTTATCTGAAAATATTATATCTATGCATGTCTATTTTGATAAGGGCAAAGTTAATGGTATTTGTTGGAATGAAAACCATTACTATAAAGGTTACCCTCATTTCGAAGATTTCAAACAATTTGTCTCTCCTAGTATTCCAGAAGGTATGTTTACAAAAGGTGCCTGCTTGGAAGATAATGTAAATGTTCTAGATAAACCTGTTAATGGCTCAGCAAAAACCAAGTTATCTATGAATAAAACTATTTATATAAGCGAATTTAAGAAAGTTGATAAAGACACTTGGGTTAAAGTAACAACTCCTGAAGGCGTCGAAGGTTGGGTAAACGGCAAATCCGTTACTCCAGATGCTCATTGTTTCAGTGCTTTTTCACGAGTAGGTGCTACTTTTGATTATATTGCTCAATTGCCGTTAAGATTGGGTGCTCCTAAGAGTGTAAAAGAAGAAAGATACATCGGAACCTATATGCTTAAGCACCAGATGTATGATGGTATAGAATATCAGATAGCTTACGATACCGGAACCTTCGATGATGAACCGGATGAACCTGAAGAAAAAGATCCTGATGAAGAAGAAGAACCAGAAGAAAAAGACCCGGACGAAGAAGAGGAAGAAGAAGAATCCGAAGAAGAATCTGAACCAGTACAAAGAGTATTATCACCGGATATCTTTGTTAAACTTATAGTAACTAAGCCTGGTGTTGATTTCTTAGGTTTCAAAGTAGGCAGCAGTCTGGAAGATTTAAAGGCTTTGTCTGCTAAACTAGCCAGCATAAAATGGCATACTTTTGATGAAACCAAAGAACGAATAGACTTGGAAGAAAGAGCTGGCCAAGATTGGGAAAAACCTTTCGAAATGGTATTCAAAAATGATGGCGTTTACAGATGGCATGATTTAAGAGATCATTACTCAAAAGGCATCAGAATAACCATGAAAAAAGGTAAATGCGTATCTCTCGAATTTCTCGGTGAAGACTTAGCCAACTAAATAATAACGGTATATATATTGGCTCAAATTAATAGCCAGTCTAAAACTATGTTTTAGACTGGCTTTTTTCATTTCTGTTTGCAACAGGCCAATTTTCTGACCCTTTGGAAAACTATTAAAACGTCCCGAAGGGACGTTACTTCAATAACCGTGGGCAACAAGGTTGCCCACGGACTAGAATATAAAAAATAAGGCGCCCGTAAGTGGCGCTACATCATTTAATCTAATAGAGGATGTGCTAGAACTAATTTTTAAGTCCAAATTAGATTGTGCTAATTGCCTACACATTTGTCATAAAAAGTATAGCGTATGGGCTTTAGCCCTGAAAGCTATACGGTTATGACAATGGGTAGGCTATAAAACAATAAAAACTGATTTTTCATCAAATTATGAGTTTTAGCACAGCCTCTAATTTAATACGCTACGCTAAAGAATGGTTACACTGGTTCGGTCACCACCCAGACTACGCAAAGCTTCGCTTTGCTCCCCCCTCAGTCAGCAAGCTGACAGCTCCCCCAATAAGCATAAAGCTTTTGGGGGAGCATCTTAAAAAATAAACCTCAAGAAGGGGCTTTAGGACACTAACTACAATGAAAACAAAGTCTAAAAAGGCTTGTTTGTTCCACTATTTGACTAAAATATTCTGCCTTGTTAAAATTATAATATGGAAAACGAACTGCCAAAACTAAATAAAGAAGAATTAAACTCATTATTATTACCTTTTATATCAAAACTTCATGATTTATTAGGTAATCATCTAAATGATGTAATTCTCTATGGCTCTTATGCTAGAAATGAAGCAGAAGAAGGTTCAGACATAGACCTTATGGTTTTGGTTGATTTATCAGATGAAGAAATAATAAAATTTAGAAGCAAAGTATATGATTATGCTGGAGATGTGTTTGTAAAAGAAAATATAATGCTTTCTCCTGTAATTCAGAACAAAACTCTTTTTAAAAACAGTTTAGATTCCCTACCTTTTTATCAAAACATAATTAATGATGGGATTTATCTTTATGAATCCTAATTCATCATATAATTCAAGTGATTACGCTAAATATCTGTTTGAAAAATCATTAAAAATGCTAGAAACAGCTAAATTATCAAAAGATAATGATGATTATTTTTCTGCTAACAATAGATTATATTACGCTTTATTTCATGCAATTCGTTCAGTATTAGCCTTAGATAAAGTTGATTTCAAAAAGCATTCTAATGTTCTTGGTTATTTTAATAAATACTATATTTCAACTAATATTTTTGATAAATCTTTTGGAAAAATGATAGCAAGTGCTTCAATTATTAGAAATAATAGCGATTATGAAGATTTTTATTTAATAAATAAAAATGAGACAGAACAGTTAATTAAAGACACAGAATTATTTCTTATAGCTGTTAAAACTTATTTGAAAAGTAAAAAAATAGCGTTATAGAATGATGAGCTCCTTTTTTATCTCTTATCTCTAAAAGATGTGATGTCCTGGCGGACATATAATCTAATAGAGGCTGTGCTAGAACTAATTTCTAAGTCCAAATTAGATTGTGCTAATTGCCTACACATTTGTCATAAAACGTATAGCGTATGGGCTTTAGCCCTGAAAGCTATACGTTTATGACAATGGGTAGGCTACAAACAAATTAATACTGATTTTTCTACAAATTACGAGTTTTTAGCACAGCCTCTTAGGTATTTTGGAAAATTATAAAGAAGATTTAAAACTTAACCCTTGTAATTTCGCCTGAATTAATCGGATAAATAACTTCTTATGGCATTTTCTACAAGACTATTTAATGAGATTTGTCGAGACATAGCTCCGATTACTGCCATTTTATGCAATTCAGCAGGAATTCTTACATTAAAACTACCTTTATATGCTTTTTCTGGTTTAATATTTTTATTTTTACATAGTTCCAAATAATCATCAATTACAGAATGAAAATCATCAACTAATTCTTTTGCGTTAGTTCCTTCATAAGATAACAATGCTTTAATTCCAAGCACTTTCCCAAAAAAGATATTGTCTTCTTGAGAAAATTCAACGCTTCCAAGATAGTTTTTATATTCAATTGTATTATTCATATTAATACCTCTTGTTCTAATAAAGCTAATAGTTGTTTTATTTGATATTCAAGCAATTCTTTTCTATTATGAGGCTTATGTAACAAAATAGGAGCATGATTGTCACTAACAAACATAACTCTAGAACCGCTTGTTCTTCCTTTGTTATCTAATTCATAAGAAAGAAAACGCAAAAGAGTTTCTAATTCTGCAAAAGTAAAATCTCTTGGCTTAGATTTTAATCGTTTAATAAGTTTTTCTTTTTGCCCCTTTTTTTATTATAACCTGTAACTAATTTTAGTATCGCTTTTGTATTGTGTCAATATACTTACTTTATAAAAACATAAATTAAACAAAGAAATAGTAAGTTTTTTAACCTTATAAACTGATTAATCCAGCCTCATTTCTAAACGTATCGAATTGCACTCGGTTAAAATATAGCTAAGAGTTAAGAGCAAAATAGATTCTGTGAAAAAATTAGAAAGCAACGGAGTTAAACTTACTCAAAAAGAAAAAAAATTACTAATTAAAGCCGATAATCTCCAACAAAAAATTTTAGAAGGGAAAATAGATAAAGAAAAAGGAGAAGAAGAGATTAGGGAAATTTTTAAAAAGTTGACTACAAACGAAAGATATTAATTAATGTTATGCAATAGGGTAATTTTCTGACCGTTGGGAAACTATAAAGCAACAGAGCGGGCAGTAGACGCGAAACCTTCTATTCTCCGCACAAGGCTCGTTCCCTCAAAGATTATTCGAAGGTAAAAATCATCAGAGACCGCGGTGGAGAATAAGGTTGAGCAAGCGACTGTCCGCTCTTCTACTATACGCTGTCGCTAAAGAAGGGTT
>JAFXRA010000083.1 GCA_017526725.1 Candidatus Rifleibacteriota bacterium | reverse complement strand
GTAGAAGGACGATAATCCGTTCTTTATAATTAAGAATTATAAAAAAGGGATAATCCTAACGGGTTTTCCTTTTTTTATGTACAAAATATCGAGGGTGTAGGCTTGAATAGAAAAGTATCTGTAATGCTTCCTGCAGAAGCAGAGATAAGAGTAACTCCCAGAGAAGAAGTTACTCCGGAAGATATTGCCAGACGAAGGCATATCATAAGATTATATCTTACAGCGATTCTTCTACTGAGTGCTATGTTTACTCTTTATATATGGCAATCTACCAAGATGGTAGAAATTAAACTTAGTATAAAGAATCTAAATAAGACTATAGAAAATCTTGAAAGCAGTAATGAAGATATAAAAGCTGAAACGACAAAGCTTGAAGCTATAGATTTGATAGCTCAAAAGGCAAAGTCTGAACTTGGCATGGTTGAACCAGGCAAACCTTTGTATATCAAGCTTCCGCCGAATTGGAAAAGTTTGTATGAAAAGTAATATGAAGCCCGAACATAAATCTGTGTTGCTAGAACAGGTTGTAGAATATGCGATGCCGGAAAACGGCAAAGTATTTGTAGACGGGACTTTTGGATTAGGCGGACATACCAGAGCTGTTCTGGAGCATTATAAGAATATTAAGCTGGCTATTGGAATAGACAGGGATTCCGAAATTTTAAACTATGCAAGAGATACCTTTGATGAACCAAGGCTGAGTTTATATCAGGCAATGGCATCAGATTTGCCTATGGTTCTTGAAAATGCAGGAGTAAAAGGCGTTGATGGAATACTTCTTGATTTAGGAGTATCTTCTTATCAGCTTGATAACCCAGACAGAGGTTTTTCTTTTGCTAAGCCAGGTCCGTTAGACATGAGAATGAATCAGACAGAGGGTGAAACCGCTGCTGATTTAGTGAATACTCTGTCTAAAGAAGAATTAGAAAAGATTATTTTCGAATATGGTGAAGAACGTTTCGGAAGAAAAATAGCGGATGCAATAGTTAGATATAGGGAAAATAAACCCTTTAAAACTACTGATGAACTGGCTAAGGTTATCTGTGACGTTGTTCCTTCTTTACCTAAAAATCAGAAGCATATTCATCCTGCAACAAGAACCTTTCAGGCATTGAGAATAGCTGTTAATCATGAACTTGATGAAATAAGCGACTTCTTGAATATTTGCCTTGATAGTTTGAATTCTGGCGGTCATTTGACTATTATTTCTTTCCATTCTCTTGAAGACAGGCTGGTTAAGAATTTCATTCAAAAGAATTCAAAGGGATGCGAATGTCCTCCCCAGTTCCCGGTTTGCGTTTGTGGAAAAAAGCCGAGAATTAAAATTTTAACTAAGAAAGCCGTTTTTGCAGAAGACGACGAAGTTAAAACCAATCCTAGAGCACGTTCAGCCAGACTCAGAGCGGTTGTTAAAATTTAAGGGAAATAAAAATGCGTAATAAAATGTTAAATCCAAGAATATACAGAGTAATCTGTATTCTTATATTTGCAATAATTGTTATAAGCATTTTTATTATAAGACTCTGCTATTTACAGATTTATCAGTATGAAAGATGGTCTGAACGTTCTAAAAACAACCATGTCAGCAAGAGAGTTCTAGATGTAAAACGTGGTGTTATTACTGATAGAAATGGTATGGAATTGGCAATTTCCGTTGAAACTTATCATGTCTACCTTTATACAAAAGAAGTCAAAGATTTGAATGAGACAGCAGGAACTTTGTCTACGATTCTTCCATTGACTAGAGAAGAAATTGTTAAAAAATGCAAGAATGGAAAGTATGTTCTGCTTTGCAAGAATATTGAACTAAATCTGGCAAATAAAATCAGACAGTTAAATATACCTGGAATCAATCTTGAAAGCCACTACCAGAGATATTACCCGCAGAATACGCTGGCTGCAAATCTTATTGGTTTCTGCGGCGGCGATCAGGTTGGTCTTGAAGGCTTAGAAAAGCTCTATGATAAGAGTCTGAAGGGTTATCCCGGACTGGCAATTCAGGAAGATATCAGCATAAGCAGTAATAAAGGCGGAGATAATATTAAAAGCATTACTCCTCCAATGGGTGGCAGTAATATAACTCTTACAATTGATGCTTATATACAGCATGTTTTGGAAAATGAGCTTCAAGTCATAGCGAAAAAATACGACCCCTTAGATACAACAGCTATTGTAGCTGATCCGTATACTGGTGAAATCCTTGGTATGGCCTGTTATCCTACCTATGACCTGAATAATTTCTCAAAGACCAATCCGTTCAATATAAAGAACAGACCTGCTACCGACATGTTTGAACCCGGTTCTTGTATAAAAATAATAGCGGCAGCTACTGCTCTTGAAAATCATAAGGTTGACTCCAGCTCGCGTTTTTATTGCAAAGGTTACGGTGAAATACAGAATCCTTACCGAAAAATGAAATGCACTGGACATCATGGCCTTCTTGATATAAATGAAGCTGTTGCAAAATCTTGCAATGCTGCAATGATGCAGCTTTCTCAGCTAGTTGAACCAGATATGATTTATAGAATGTATAAACGTTTTGGTCTTGGAGAACCAACTGGAATAGAAGTTGTTTCAGAAAGCAATGGTATTTTGAGGCCTCCGTCAAGATGGTCTGCTTTTTCTCCTTCTTCTTTATGTATTGGTCAGGAATTGACCGTTACAAGTCTGCAGGTTGTTCAGGCTTATTGTGCTATAGCTAACGGAGGTAATCTGATTAGACCTAGACTTATAAAGAGTATTACATCTGCAGATGGTGAATTTAAACAGGATTTCCAACCAGAAGTTATCAGAAAGGTGGTATCACCGCAGTTGGCAAGAAAACTTCGCTCTATGTTGAGAGGGGTTGTTGATGAAGGCGGCGGTAGCAGAGCAGCATTAGAAGATTATACTTCCGGCGGTAAGACAAGCACCGCTCAAAAACCTGATGGTAAAGGCGGCTATTCAAATACCAAGCTGGTTACATCATTTATCGGTATGGCACCCGCTATGGAACCACGAATAGTCGTTTTTGTTGCATTGAATGAACCAAAGGGAGATACTAGAACAATGTTCGGAAGCCGTTTGGCTGCACCATCTTTTGCCGTAATTGCTGAAAAGGTGCTGAAGCATTTGAAAGTTCCGCCTGATAAAAATGTTAAATCAGCACAAAACAGTGTTAACAGCCTGTTAGAAATGACAGCGGCTCATGGAGAAAGTATTGATAAATTAAATGATACAAACAATTCTGTTCAAACTTTGGCTGCTGCCAGCGGAACATCTTCTCTGAATGTTCCTCCGCCGGAAGGCATTAATATTGTTCCAAATTTAGTAGGAAAATCTATGAAAGAAGCTATTAGAACGGTTAATTCTATGGGATTGAAGGCTATTTATGACGGTGACGGAATAGTTGTTAAGCAGCTTCCACCTGCTGGACGTCCATTCCCATTGTCAAAAATACTAAGGATTAAACTTTCTGCTGCTATTAATGATTAAAAACTTAATTCTTGGGAGAGATTTCAAATGAAAATATTAAAAGACATTTTACCCTCAAGCATATTAGAAACGGTAGGTAATCTGGATACTGAAATTACTGGTATTTGTTTTGATTCCAGAAAAGTAGAAAAGGGTGACTTATTTGTAGCGCTTTCAGGAAATAATATTGACGGCTGTATCTTTTTGTTTGATGCAATTCATCATGGTGCGGCTGCAGCAGTTATTGAAGGGAACAGAAAGAACGTTGAAGTTCCAATAGTTAAGGTTCACAACGCTAGAGCTGCTTTGTCTGAAATTTCAGCTAAGTTCTATGATTATCCGTCTGAAAAAATTAAGCTGATAGGTATTACTGGTACAAAAGGAAAAACAACTATTTCCTACATGGTTCAGAGTATCTTGAGAAAAGCTTTTGGTAAGGCATTCAGAATGGGAACCATAGATTATGATATGGAATATGATATTGTTCCTGCTAAAAATACGACTCCTGAATCTCAGGTTATTCATTCGTTGATGGCAGAAGCTCTGAAGCATGATGTAAAGCACGGAGTAATAGAAGTTAGTTCTCATGCTTTGAAAATGAGCAGAGTAGAAAATATGAACTTTTCTGTCGCCGGCTTTACTAATTTAAGCCTTGAACATACTGAATTTCACCCGAATATGGACGATTATTACAATACCAAGAAGCGTTTGTTTTTCGAATTACCTTATAAAGACAAGAAGAACGTTATAGGTATTGATAATGAATATGGAATGAAGCTTTACAAGGAATGTAAAAAAGCTGAATTAAACGTTGTTTCTGTCTCTGTAGATAATAGAGAAGCTGATATCTATGCTGTTGATGCTGATATAAAAGGCTGTGAAAGCAGTTTTATTCTTCACTGCAATGGCGAAGAAAAGCAGTGCAGAATTAATATGGGTGGTGAATATAACGTATTTAACGCTTTGATGGCTGCTGGACTTACTAGTGCTCTGGGAGTTTCATTAGATGTAATTTGTGAAGGTTTAGAGTCTTTGAAAGCTGTTCCTGGCAGATTAGAATCAATAGAAAATGATAAAGGAATCAATGTTATTGTAGACTACGCTCATAGTCCTGATGCGTTACTAAACGTTCTTCATGCACTCAGACCTGTTACTCAAAAGAGACTCATTACTGTTTTCGGATGTGGCGGTAATCGTTCTCACGAAAAGAGACCTGTAATGGGTAAAACTGCAGTAGAAAACTCCGATGTTGTTATAGTAACCTCTGATAATCCAAGAAAAGAAGACCCACAGACTATTGTAAATGAAATCATGTCGGGTATTAATTCTGTTGGAATCCCAGAAGGAAAAAAGGTTTCTCAAATTGTAGACAGAAGAGAAGCTATTATAAGTGCTCTTAGTATGGCAGAGGCTGGCGATACCGTTTTAATTGCAGGTAAAGGCCATGAAATCGGTCAGTATTTTGCTGATCACACAATTCCCTTTGATGATAGAGAAGTTGCAAGGTCTTATTTTATACATAAATAAAAGTAAAGGTTAATGATGAATAATTTAAATTACACAGCAAAACAAATTGCAGAAATATGCGGCGGCAAACTAGTTAAAGACAATGGAAAAACCGTTAAGAAGGTTTGTATAGATAGTCGTAAAGTTGAAAAAGATGATTTATTTGTGGCACTTATTGGTGAAACTCATGATGCTCACAAATTTGTAAGTATATCTATTCAGCAGGGTGCAGCGGCTGTTCTTGTTTCTTCAGATGAAATCGGCGATACTTTTGATGCTTCAGTAATTAAGGTTTCTGATACTTTAACAGCTCTTCAGAAGCTTGCCCAGGCAAGAAGAAAAGAACTTGATTCCTTCTTTGTTGCAGTTACAGGCAGTAATGGGAAGACCACTACAAGATCTATGATTACTCATATTCTTTCTGGGTTTGCACAATGCAGCACTACTACAGGTAATCTGAACAACCATATTGGTTTGCCATTAACCATTTTGGGCATTGATACAGAAAGTAAATATTCTGTTTTGGAAATGGGTATGAATCATCCTGGAGAAATTCGAACTCTCTGCAATATTGCTACTCCAGATGCTGCTGTAATCAGCAATGTGGGCCCTGCTCACATTGGTATTCTTGGCAGTCTTGAAAATATTGCAAAAGCCAAATCAGAAATACTTGAACAGCTTAAACCAGGCAGTAAAGTTGCTTTGCCAGGAGACAGCGAATATATAGACCTTCTTAAAAAAGTAGCTTCTAAGACAGATTACTCAACATTTGGCGAAAAAGAAAACAATGACTATAGGATTACAGAATTGAATATGAAGGCGGAATCTGTAGACTTTGTTCTTGTTACTCCAGTCGGAAAGAAGAAAGTTGAACTCAGCCTTGCTGGTCATCATAATGCTTTTAATGCTGCCGCTGCTTTAACTATATGCCATAAGATAGGCTGTGACTTAGATAAATCTATAGAACGTCTGAAAACCTTTGTTCCCGTTGGTGCTAGAATGGAACGAGTCAATAAAGATGGCGTAGAAATATTGTTGGATTGCTATAATGCTAATCCTGCTTCCATGCAGGAAGCTTTAAGATACCTTTCTATATGCAAAGGGAAAAAGATTGCTGTTTTAGGTGATATGAGAGAGTTGGGAACAATGTCTGATGAACTTCATAGAAAATTGGGACAGCAGGCAGCTTCTTCTGGATTAGATTTATTGGTATGTGTCGGAGAATGCGTAAAGAATACCGTTGACGCAGCCATCGACAGCGGAATGGAACCAAATTCTGTAATATTAGTTAATTCTTGTGAAGATACAGCCGATTTATTAAAAGGACAGCTGAAAAAAGGTGTAACTGTACTCTTTAAAGCTAGCCGAGGTCTGCATTTTGAAAAAATTGTGCGTGCCTTATGGCCGGATTTGAAGATGGACTTGCATTAATTCTTTGTAAGAACTAAGAAAAGCCTTCGTTACAGTACACACCTTGTATAGCGTAACGGAGGTTTCATTTTGTTTAGTTCTATTTTTGACCCTTTATCGATTCGAATAATCTTTTCAATCGTAACTTCATTTTTGTTGGCAATGATTATTGCTCCAAGGGTTATAAAAAACCTGAAGTCGCGTCAGATAGGCCAGACAATACGTGAAGAAGGCGTTAAGGAACACTTGAAAAAAGCTGGTATTCCTACAATGGGCGGAATTATTATTCTGATTCCATTATTGGTTACTACTATTTTATGGGCTAAACTTAATCCATATGTTTGGTTTGCCGTTGCTGTAACTGTCGGAATGGGCCTTATTGGTTTCTTTGATGATATTACTAAGGTTGTCAATGCTCGATCATTAGGTCTTACTCCTAGACAAAAACTGATATTTCAGATTCTTATAGGAGTTGGGGCTGCTTTATTTATAAAAATGTATCCTGGTTTAAGATTTGAAATGCCTTCTATTGGGACGGCTATCCCATCTTCAGCTGTTCAAATACCTGTATTGGGTTACTTAGATTTAAGCTGGTTTTATATTCCAGCAGCTTTATTTGTAATAGTTGGCTGTACAAATGCGGTTAACTTGACTGACGGTCTTGATGGTCTTGCAGCTGGAACAGTAACAGTTGCTATCACTCCTTTCCTTTTTATTACCTATATTTGCGGCCATGTTCTTTTTGCAAAACATCTAGGGGTTGCTTATATAAGTGGTTCAGGAGAATTAACCATTATCTGTGCTTCTATGATTGGCGGCTGTTTAGGCTTTTTGTGGCACAATTCTCATCCTGCGGCTGTCTTTATGGGTGATACCGGTTCTTTGGCTTTGGGCGGTGCTATAGGTGCTATAGCACTGGCAAGCAAAACCGAGTTTTATCTGGCAATAGCAGGTGGGGTTTTTGTTTGTGAAGCTCTATCTGTTATTATGCAGGTAAGTTATTTTAAACTTACTCATGGCAAGCGTATTTTTAAGATGAGCCCAATTCATCATCACTTTGAACTTTGTGGCTGGCCAGAAGAAAAAGTAGTTATCAGGTTCTGGACAATAGGGATAATGCTGGCACTAGTTGCTTTAACAATTTTCTGTGCTAAGCGTATAGCTATCGGATGATGGAAAAAATTTCCCCGATTGGTTAATCGGGGAAGGAATTTGGGATGTTATGTCAATTAGTTGATTTCTTACTTGTAATAAACTTTAATTTGAATATCACTAAGCTTAATATCAACTATATCTAAATTTTCTGCCGCGAAGTAATAGATATTACTTGGATTAGCTTTTAATTGTTCAGTAATATCAACTGTATAAGTATAGCCGTTATCACTTGTTGCTAAGAAGTTACCAAGATTAATACCTCTGTTGCATGTATTACCAGCCCACCAGTTACCAATCTGACCATCTGCGCTAACCTGCTGGTCAGTAGCTAAGAAAGCGTTAAATCTAGATGAACCGTTAACATGTAACTTAGCATTAAATGTAATTTCAGCCTTAGTGAAAGCCATGCTGATAAAATCAATTCTTATTGGAGTTTCAAGACCAACTTCACCGAAAGTTCCATTGATATCAGCTAAAGGATAGAATTCTGAGAACCAGCCAGTTTCACCAACATTACTGTATATAAGTGCTGGATTCAATTTTAATTCAACTGAAGAAACCTGACCAGCATTAATTTCAACACTGCATGAAGCATTGATGAAATCATCATTTGATGCTGTTAAATTATAGGTTCCAGCAGGAAGATTGCTGAAAGAGAATTTACCGTTAGCATCAGTAACAGTTGAATTTCTCAAGTCTTCCAGTGATATGGTTATATTACTGAGAGGAGTTCCATCAACCAGGTTAATTGCTACACCACTTACGTCACCGTCTGTAACTTGTGGTATCGAAACAGGAGTTAATTTGCAGCCTAACTTAACTGTTGGAACAAGAGTATACTTGTTGGACATTGCATCTTTTGCATTATCCATAGCAGTTTTTGCAGCAATCATAATAGCTTTGTTTAAAGCATTTGGATGGTCGTCATAAGCAGCTTTTGCAGCTAAATAAACAACTCTTGCTGCAAGATACTGAAGTTCTAATGCTCTGTTATATTGTTTTTGAGCATTGATAATGAGTTTATGACTGAAAAGTATTGTTAGAGTGGTTTCATAACCATCTTTAAGTTCAAAATTACCAGTTAAGCGAAGTTTATCAAATGGAATATGAACACCGTATTCTTCGCCATTTTCTACGATTGAAGCAGAATCAACTTTGAATTCCATGTAATTGTATTTGCCTTCAGGAAGTTCCATAGAAGCAAGAAGGGCAGAGAGGCTGTTGCCGTTAAGCTGAACTTCTTTTTGGCCTTCAAAGTTGAATTTTTGACCGGCTGTGTTTTTAACCATCATAGAACTAATGGTCATTGTAATATCTTCATTGTTTGAATCAGAGAGAAGTTCTAATCTGATACGAGCAGCTGCAGCTCTGATTCCTTCTCTGAATTTTTGAACTATTTTGCAGGAATTTTTTGCAAAGGAAAATTTTCTTTTTACAACTGGGGAGCCAATATTTGCTCTAACAAAATTAGAGTCAGCATTAGAGGAATTAACAATATTATTGCCCACGGGATTGGAAGAACCGCCGCCTCCACCGCAGCCTACTAGCATTGAGGCGAATATGGCCAGAAATACAGCTAGAAATAAATTCCGTTTCATAATTGTGTACTCCTCATATAAAAAGAAAATATTGACTCATAAGATTTCACGCAAGAATTGTACCTTTTGAAAAATTGTGTTATTATTAAAAACAAGAACTAAGTGAAAAGAGGTTAGAGATTGGAAAATTGTTTAGATTGTAAGCTAATGATGTGGGTTTGAGAACTAATCAATTTTCTTATTTCTAATTTATAAAATATAAAATAAAAAATGAAATTTGCAAAACTGAATATAAATAGGTATGGGAAATTTTCCCTAGTTACTATATTAATAGTAGGGATATTTTTCCTAACTCCTGTTTATGGGGCTGTAACCGAGACTATAAGCTTGACTGCAACTAATAGAACTGCGGCTTCATTCAGTTTTGATATTTCACCTCTGAATAGCAGAAAATATATTTACCCGACTAAAGTTTCTTTTGATACAACTGGCAAAGTTGCAACAACTACTCCTGTTCCCGCTTATACTACGGATTTTCCAGCATGGGATTCCGGATATCCGGTGAACGATTGGACTAGACCAATTACTAATCAACAAAGTACAAAGAATTTTGAAAACTATATACAAATAAACCAGTTCCCCCATAATTTTGTTACATCAGATGATCGAAATAAATTCTTAGTTTGCGGTATAAGGCTGGGAACTTCTAAAATATATTTTAATAAATGTAATTCACCTTCGGAATTTGTTAGTTGTTTTTCTAATATGAACGAAGAGGTTTCTATTGAAAATTGCAGTAATAAAGCTTTTGCAACTATTATAAGCTCTAATCGGGCATATTGCTGCTGGACATATAAACCGAATGGTTTAAACTCTGTAATTATGCTGAGTTCATATGATAATTCATGGTCAGATGTTACAACAATAAATAATTCTCAGATATCAGAAGACTGGGGTGTTTCTGGATGTTTGATGAAAGATGGGAATGATGAATATATAGTAATTGCTTATCCAACTTCTGCAAACAACATAAGCATATTATCTTTTAAAGATGGTAATCAGATTAATCCGGCTATTACTTCTGGGATAGCTGTTACTAATGAAATTAGCGGGGCTCAAATTGCAATTACTCAGAACCCAAGAACTGGTGTTGTGTATCTGGGCTGGATAAGCGGCGCCAAAGCTTACTATAAAACTGGTAGTTTTCAGCCTGGGTCTACTACAAAGTTCAGTTTTAGTAATGAAGAAACCGAGCTTTGTAATGTAAGTTTCTCAACAGCGGCTTATGCTAGTATATATGCAGGAAGTTATAACAATTTTGAAACAAGTTTTACTGTTAGTGATGACACTGGAGTTAAAAATTATTGTATATGCGGAAACCACTTTATTGTTCAGCTTCTACCAGATAGTTCCAGTATTGCTATTCCAAAATTTGCTGCTGCGTTTCAGTATTTTGAAAATAATCATTATTATTCGGGCTGTATAAGCTGTTCAAGATTTAAAAATATTGATTTTTATTCCCGTATTCTGGAATATCCTCAGGCTTGTTCATGGCAGTCTTCTAATAAAAAGCTGCATTTAGAAGGCCCGCCAAGACTTAATACCTCTGTAGTTGCTCAGGTAGATTTCGCTGAAATGGTTCCTGCAAACACTTTTGCAAGATGTGTGAATTCAGAATTTCTAGGCGGTGTCAGACCCTTTAACAATAGTTTTAATATTGTCGGTGATAGGGCAGTCATAGCAAGTTCAAGCCATTGTTATTTTGCAGTCGGTTTTGATAAGACTATGAATACGGCTTCTTATCCTGTTGAACTTTCTTCTTCTGTAAGGCTTTTTGAATCAGGAACGAATACCCCAATTGCTTTGACTAATATCGCCAGCACTTCAGGAAAGTTTGTCTTTAAGCCCAATACTGACTTGAAGTTTAATACCAATTATGTGGTAACAATTGCCAGCGATGTTATAGATTCTATCGGTACACAAATTTATAAAAATGAAACTCTGAATTTCAAAACCCAGCTTACTTCTACGCCTTTAGACCCGGACGGCGTAATTGCTCTCGAAGCCTTTTCCGATTCAAACTGCACAAGCCAGATTGTTGACGGCAGCGATATTAAAGCTGATAAAAAGCTTTATTTGCGCTTAAATTCTTATGATCCGGCTTTTAATACCGTTGATACAACAACTGTTAATGTTAAGAGAAACGGTAATCTGGTTGCGACATTGAATTTTGTTCAAAAGACAGCTTCAAGCTCTTATTTTTATGGTGAATATCAGATGTCGGCGCCGTTAAATGTTGATTCAAACTGGGTTTTTGAAACGGTAAATTCTTCTAAAAAACTGAATCTGAAAGTTACTTATCCTGTATTGAGTCCGTCTTCGCCTGCATCTGCAGCTGTAGGTCTGGAACCTGCAAGTATATCAAGAATTGAAGTATCCTCAAGTGAAGAATTGGATTCTTCAAGCGTAACCACCGCCAATGTTGGCCTTTGGCAGCAGTCTGTGAGGGTTAATGCAACGGTTTCTTATGATAATAATAATAAAAAGATTCTTATAACCCCATCAGCAGCATTAAATTCTGAAAAGAACTATCTGGTCACAGTCAGCAATATATTAGATAAAGCAGGTAACATGCAACTGGTTCCATTATCATACTATTTTTCAACCAGAGACAATACTGCTCCGACTGTAACTCAATGCTATCCCGCAAATGGTGCAACAAATGTAACTATTGATTCTAAGCCTAGAATTGTTTTTTCTGAAGAAATACTTTCTTCAACTATTAACAGCACTAATATAGTTGTGACCTGCAATGGGGCAGCAGCAAATTATACTCTGTCTAATTCCGGAAACAGTATTGTTGTTGATTTTGCACAAGGGCTTAAAACTCAGAGCAATTACAGAATAGAAATAAAAACGGGTGTAACAGATTTTTCCGGCAATCATCTTGCTTCTGTTTATACTTATACTTTCACTACGCAGCCAGCTCATACTGCTCCTTCTGACATACTAAGCCTTACTTTGTATCGTGACGAAACCATGCTTAATACTTTTGGAAGCAGCGAAAAAGTTAACGCCAACACCAGAGTTTATTTTAAGTTAAACGCTGTCGACGGAGCCACTCAGACTCTTGATGTTGCTACAATATCACTTTCTTTAAACGGGGCAGCAGTTAGAAACATTATTCTGAATGAAACAGCATCAAATTCAGGCGGTTTGTTTACCGGTTCCTACGACCTGTCTGGTCTGAATCTCTATGCTTTCCCGTCTACTGTTCCGGCTGTCGACATTAACACCATAAGTTTTGCCTCAACTCAAAAAGCAAGTGTAAAAGCAGATTTAAAAACGCTGTTCCCTCAATTGGCTAATTCGTCTGTAAGTGCTGTTGCAGGCAATATTTCTGTGGTAAATGCTGTAAATGTTTATGTTAACTCACCTATAGTATTGACTTTTTCTGGGGAATTAGATGAAACCTCAATAACAAATACCTCGTTAATACTAGCTTCTGGTTCGACTTCCATCGCTTATACAAAAAGTCTTTCAACCGATAAAAAGAGTATAACGATGACTCCTTCAAGTAATTTGCCATTCTCTTCTACTCTGACTTTGAAGGCTATTTATGGTACAAATGGTATAAAAGATACAACCGGGAACCCAATAAAAGGCCCATTAAATATAACATTTTCAACTCAGGGTAATAATACCGCACCTACTTCGATCAGTGAAATTTCGCTTTATTCTGATTCTTCTATGACTGCGATATACAAATATGCAGACAATCAGGATTTTAATAAGAATGGTACAATATATATCGAGGCAAGAGGCAGTGATGCCGCTCCCAATACTATCGACAGCACTACCGTAACTCTTACTGGAGGCTCAAAGGTTACTTTGACAGAAACTGGGGCCGCAACAGGTATTTATAGAGGCAGTTATCAATGCTCTGGTCTTGCTGACGGTGCTTTTACAGTTACTTCTGATGTTAGTCCGGCGGTATCTAAGACTTTGATTTTAACGACACCTTCCATCACTGAAGTTATTCCAGCAAATAATGCAACTAGTGTTTCAAACGCCCAGGTAATAAAGCTGACTTTTTCTGAACCTTTGGCTGTAACAACTGTCAACGGAAACAATATTAAGCTGGTTAAAAATGCAAATAGTGAAAATGTTGCTGCAACTGTTTATTATTCCGAAGGAAGCACAGAGATTACTCTGAGACCAGATAATGTGCTGAGTTTTTCAACAGTATATAAAATAATTGTTCAAGACATAACAGATGCTGCGGGTAATGCGGCAGCAAACTCGTCATATTTATTTACTACTCAGGATTCTGCGACTCAGCCGAATACTGTTGTTTCATTAAATGCTTATTCAGATACAACTTATTCAACACTTCTTGCTTCTGGAAGTGTTCGAGCTCCTGGTTCCAGTCTGGCTATAAGTGTTGAAGCCGCTGATGCTTCAACAACTACTCTTGACTATATAAATGTCTGCATAAAAGACTATACAAATAATCAAAGCAAAATAATCAGTCTTCCTGAAACCGGATTAAATACTGGTGTTTTTAGGGGTTCTGCCGAATTATATGAATTAGAAAACTCATATATTCAAATATATACCGTGGTTGATGAGAGTAAAGCGGTAGGTCTTAAAACTGATTTTTATCCTGATTATACTCTTTTTTCACCTGCTTCTGGTTCTACAGGTCTTTATCTTGATAATCAGATTGAAATTACAACAAATAATAATATAGACGCTGCTGCGTTAAGCAAATCTTCTGTTATTCTTGAAAGCAGCAGTGGAACTATAGACTATGATTTAAGCAGACCCGCCGCTAATAAGATTGTTGTTTCTATTACCAGTTCAGAACCAGATGATAATCTTACACTCACTTTATCTTCTGCATTGAAAGATTCGTCTGGTCTGTCTTTCCCTTTGACGGTCTTAGGTTATAAACTTCGTGACAGAGGTGTAAACACTTTTAAAGCCTTTAACGATGCTGTCTTTTCTAGCGAAATTACTAACGGAAGTGATGTCGAAGCCAATCAGGAAATATATTGTGAAATTAACGGTGCAGACCTTACCCAAATCGGCCTGACAGATAGTATGGAAATTACTTATACCGATGGAGATACCACAGATACTGCTGTTCTAACCGAATATGCCGCTGGCAAATATAGAGGCTCACTGATTGTTCCCAACTCTTTCGGCAAAACTTTGAAAATAGAACCAACAGGCTTTTCTAATAAAGCATTGAATCTAAACATATTGGAACCCTTTGTGCTGAAGGAATATTATCCTGCATCTGCAGCGATTGGTATTGCAGCAGATGCCTGGCCGACTTGGACCTTCAGCCGTGAAATTCCCGAATCAGAATTGGTATCTTCAAAATTTTCTGTTTATAATGTGGCGGCAAACTCTAAAATTAATGGAACTCTTTCGTTAAGTCCCTCTGGTAAACAAGTCAGATTCAAGCCTGATTCTGTTTTCGATATTCTTACTCTTTATGAAATGAGATTATCTTCAGAAGTAAAAGATACTTATGGTAATAAGCTTGGAACATCTTTGAAAACCAGATTCACCACTCAGCCGCCCCCTCTGCCGCCAACCAACCTTGCAAGCTTTGCAAACTATTCTGATGACAGTTATACTTCTACTGCTACAGCAATACTATCTAATTCTGATTTATATTTGCAGATGGTTGCTGAAGACCCGTCTTTTTCAACTTATGAAGCAGCCTCTGTCAGATTAGATTCAGACGATGGCACCTATGACGGCATTGTTTTGACATTGATAGAAACCAACCCGCCGTCTGGAATTTTCAGAATTAAATATCCTGTATCTTTGCCTGCTGGAACAAAGATAACCATTACTCCTCAGGCTGACGACAGTTTCGCTTTTGTAGTCACTGTCAGAGATAAACCAAGATTGCTTTCTTTAAGCCCTGCATCAGCTTCTGCAAATCTCTATCTTGATTCAAAACTCGAAATGAATTTCTCTTCTGAATTAGATAAAGAAGCTTTTGAAGCAGGAGTTACCATTAAAAACTCCAAGGATGAAAAGATAAGTTATATTTGTGAATTTTTAAATAACGGCAAAAAAGCTGTTATAACTCCAGAAAATCTGCTGCAGGCCAATCAA
Organism: Candidatus Rifleibacteriota bacterium; assembly: GCA_017526725.1. The sequence goes on along the minus strand of JAFXRA010000083.1, from coordinate 6,580 downwards.
AACTATTTTGTATCTGCAAAGAATATCAAAAATACAGAAGGGCAGTCTATTGATGATTTTACCTATAAACTTTCAACTAAAAAAGAAGATTTGGCAGAGTTAGAACTCTTTACGGGTCTTGCTCCCTGTGATGGTAAGAAGGTTTCCGAAACTCAGGAAATAGTCAGAGGTATCTTAGGTATCGTTGCTTCAACAACCGATATGCTTAAATATTCTGAAGAAAGCCGAATTGTCAGATTATCAGATGCCAGTCATTCTGTAGATATAAACATAAATGAAACTGCATTGAATTCTAACCTTTATGTGGCCTCAACTACAATTGACAGCAGTTTTGCATCACCAATGACAGCAAAGCTGATTTTTGGTTCTGGTGCTGAATTGAACTTTGATATTGCTAGTCCGACCTATTTGGTTTCTGTAAGCCCGGCAGAAAACGAAGAAGTAGCAGAAAACACACTTGTAAAAGCTGTATATTCAAGAAAAGTGTATATGAAATCCGCAGTATCTGCAGTAAAGATTGGCTCTGAAGAATCAGAAGTCGCCTGTAAGCTCTTAAATGATGACAACGATAATACAGAATTGCAGTGGCGGCCAGAAAATAGCCTGGTAGAAGGCAATAAGCATATATTGAGTATTTCTGGTCTGCTTGATTACTTAGGGCAGAGTATAAGCAATTATAATCACGAATTTCTGACAGGCGGCAGCCATGGAATAAGCTTGTATAGTGATTATTCATTTAAAAATAAGATTACTGAAACTGAAATTTCATTGCCGGAAATATATGTTGAAGTAATTGGCTTTAATACTTCAGGCTTAGATGAAAACAATATTTTTCTCGAACTAATACGCGGAACCGATGCTTCTACAACTCAAAAATTAAAGTTAGAGCCTGCAGGCGATTCCAAAAAGATTTATAGATGTGCTTTAAAACTAGCTGAAACTAAGTCAGATTTGCCCGCATATTCACTGGGGCTTTATCCTGGCGAATGGGTTAGATTAAGTTCACCTCTGCTGACTAGTAGCGAAGTTATATTCTATTACCGATATTCAGCTGGCGAAGAACCAAGCACTATTAACTCCATAACCTTTTTCTCTGACAAAAACTATGTTAGAAGGGCAGTGGGGGATATTTCCAACCCAAGTCTCTATATAGAAGTTGATGCGGAAGATTTGAACTGGCTTACCCAGGATACCACAAAGGTTAGGGTTACTTCTGACGATGATAGAACCGGCTTTGTGGTAGACTTGTTGGAAAACGGCACTCATTCATCTTCTTTCAGAGGTCTGGTGAAAATCAGCGAAAAAGCTTCAGATGCTGCAAACAATATTTTGAAAGTCTCTTTTGGGAAAAGGATAACGGTAGTTTCTGAAACAGACGGAACTGTGAGAGCTTCGATACGCTATTTCCCAAAAGCCGAAATAATAAACTTCTCTGCTTACCCAAGCCCGGCAAAAGGAAATCATATCAGCTTCAGATTCTTCCTAAATTTTCCAACAGGCATAAGAATTACTATCTATGATGTTGCAGGGCATAAAATTGATTCTATTGAGATAGATGGCAGGGAAGGGGAGAACACTTACAGATGGAACTTCCCAAGAAGGATGGCTAACGGTGTTTATATCTACAGAGTCAAATCTCTTGGAACCGGCGATTTCTACACCTACGCCAAAATGGTCAAAGGCAAGTTCGCCGTGCTAAGATGACTTGACCACTGAGTGATTTATTGGTATTATGCTTGATACAATTATTATTCTAAGGAGCTTGTTATGGGTCGTGGTTTTAGTATGCCAAACGGTTTTAATATGCAGGGTTTGATGCGCCAAGCTCAAAAAATGCAGGAAAAGATTCAGAGTGCTCAAGAAGAACTCAAGAGCAAAGAAGTAGAAGCTACCGTTGGCGGTGGTGCTGTAAAAGTAGTTTTCAACGGTTCTCAGGAACTTGTTTCTATAGTTATTGATAAAGAAGCTGTTGATCCAGAAGATGTTGAAGGACTTCAGGATTTGGTTAAATCTGCTGTTAATGCAGGTATTGCTAAGTCAAAAGAAATGGTTCAGAGCGAAATGAACGATATTACCGGCGGAATGAATATTCCAGGTATGTTCTAAGAAAAAACTTTGTTAAATAGAAAACTCGGCTTTAAAAGCCGCGTTTTTTATTTTTTGCTGTCTATAAAATGGCTGCCGGCATAGCCGGAAACCGGCTTATACGCATTCAATGTTTTTTTGCCAGTTCTTGCGTGATTTAATTCCTGTTTAATATCGTCTCTTAATGTGGTCATATTTTCAGACACATTTTTTTCTGATTCAACAAGTTTCTGTAATGCTTCTATAACCTGATTCCGGTATGAAATTAATTCGGGGTAATGATTTGGCAGTTCGCGAACCAATTCAATTATTTCCATGGAATCATAATCTATTGGCGCTTTTATTTTGCTCAATTCCAAAGCTAATTCGTCTCTTAAAATATATATTTCATCAAAATATGCAGAACGCTGGTCTACTATAGCCTGTAAGCCATCTTGATCTGAATTGTTTATCAATAAGTCTTCATTGGCTTTTCTAAGCTTATTATAAATTTTTATTAGTTCTTGATAATAAGATTCTAAGGCCATATTCTTAATTATTTTCCTTTTTGGCTTTGTTCAGCATTAGGCAGTTGTAACTGATCGAACAGATTCTGAGCGAAAAGAATTACTTCTTTGTGTTCTGCATGAACTTCACTTCCGCTGCGGTCAATTCCCTTAAAGGATTCAACTATAGAAACGCCTGTCCAGCCAAGTTTCTTTATGGCAAGCAAGAATTCTATAGGCCAGAAGAAACCTCTGAAACCTTTTGGCGGGCGGGGCATATTTCTGTCGCCAATCATCAGGAAGATAGGGAAGTCTTTTTCTTCGTAAGATGTAAAATACCAGTTGTTGTTATCCCAAGAGAGATAAGAGTCTTTTTTATTGATTGAAAATGACCTTTTTGCTCTTTGAGTGAAGTTTATGCTGCCTACAACAATGTCTTCACCGTCGGTGTTGGTGAGTTTCTGTTCCAGAATATTAATAGTAAAAGGAATACCGCGTTTTTCAAAAGCAATAGTTTCAAGTTTGAAAATTTTATTGAATTTATCAATAACAACCGGCTGACTCTTGAACCCAAGAACCATTTTAATCTGCTTTTCCAGTCTTGCATAATCACTCTGAAGGGTTTCGCAAAGAAGTTTATAATTTTCAATCTTAGTCTTATCTGGAACAATTTTACTTGTTTCAACTTTGAGCTTTTGTTTTACTTCTATCAATTCGGCTCTCTGCTTTTTAAGCATAGCCTGCTCTTCTCTAAGAGTTCGTTTCTTGAAGCCTTTTCGTTCAATATTTACACCGCGAATTTCGCTGACAATATTTGATAATGTCAGGCCGACGTGACCCTGTTTAGTAACTTCAAGCAGACGTTCCAATTCACCGATTACCATATCAGCAGTTGGGTAACGATTGGTTGGTTCCTTAGAAAGAAGTTTTAATACAATCTGTTCAAGTTTCTGAGGAATATTTGGATTAAGCTGGCGAGGCGGCGGGAATTTCCACTTTGTTTGTTCTATGAATACTTCCATAGCCCTTTTTCCTTTAAAAGGAAGATGACCAGTAAGTTTTTCATACATTACTACGCCGAAGGAAAAAAGGTCAGAATAAATATCTATAGGTTTGTTGGTCAGTTGTTCCGGGCTTGCGTATGAAACCGTAAACATTCGATCTGGATTAATGTTGAGGTCATCATCTTTATTTACAAAACTTGCTATACCGAAGTCTAAAAGACAGGGCTTGTAATCAGCTCCTCTGAGAATGATATTCTGGGGTTTTATATCTCTATGTACTAATCCCTTTTTATGTATATAGCTAAGTGCTGTAAAACAACCAATGAAAACGTTAATATATTCCTCCATAGAAGGAATAATCTGTTTTGCACCAACTGTTGTCGCGGAATTGCCTAATGGAAAATTATCGAGCGACAATCCTTTTACGTAATCCATTATAAGGTAATGGAGACCGTCAACTATGCCTTGATCAACAAAACTGACTATATTCGGGTGATTTAACTGGCGAAGAATATCGCCTTCCTGTTTGAACTGGTCTAGAATAACCTTGTTTTCAGCAGATTCTGGAGATAAGAATTTTACGGCTACTAGTTTTTCTGCATTAAGTTGGTATGCAATATAAACAGACCCCATACCGCCACACCCAATGAGGTCTAGCAGATGATAATTCGATAATTCTGGAGGTTCCAAAACGGGCATTATAGGGCCTTTTTAAATATTATTTTCCTTGAGAAGTAAGATAGTCAATTCGTTCTTGAGCGTTTTTAGCAATTTTAGAAGAAGGATTAAGTCTGATAACTTCACTCCATTCTTTCTTTGCATCAGACATCATGCCTTTTTTATAGTAAGAGTTGGCAAGATAATAGTGCTGATTTTCATTATCTGATTTAATAGACAAAGCACGCTTGTAAGTTTCAATAGCTTTATCGATGTTGTCATTGCTGTAATACATAAAAGCAAGCCAATCCAGCAAATCAACGTTATTTGGGTCGCCTTCCAACAGCTTTTCAACTTCTGGTATACCTTCGCCGCTGCCGGATGTGTATTTGGTCAAAATTTCGCCGGCTTCTTCGTTCATCTTGTTAGAAATAGATTCGTCTGAAAGAACCTGCTGAAATCTTTTTGCAGTAACATTTTCTTTTGGACTGGAATTATCTGAATTTTCAGTATTCCCGTCTTTTTTGCCCTTTTCATTGCCAGAGAAAATAAATAAAGCTATCACTGTAATAACTATTACTACAATCACTGCAATGATAATAATCATTGTTGTATCCATATAAACAAAAACCTCCAGAATATCATTAAGAATATACTTTAAATTTCAAATAATTTCTACTCTTTTGTTAAATCTTAACAACTATTTACACAATTATTGAATAATTTTAAGATTCTAGAAAGAGAAAAGAGCGATGGAATTTTGATTGGAATAGAATCGAGCTTGAATGCAATAACTGTAGAATTGTCACTTCCGCCGGCTTTATTAGCTTCTTCAATTAATTTGTTGGCTAATTTTTCCGTCTCGGTTGTTTTTATGACTTCTTCTATTTTCTCGCAGTCCAACATTCCATAAATCCCGTCTGTACATAAAACAAATTCATCGTTAACAGATATATCTATTTCGAAAACATCTGCTTTAATGAATTGTCTAGCGCCTAATACTTTGCTTAATATACTTCTTGCCGGGTGAACTCTTGCCTGATTAGGAGTAAGTTTACCTAATCTGACCTGTTCACCTACTATGGAGTGATCATTGGTCAATTGTGTTAATTGATTGTTGTTTAAACGATAGATTCTTGAATCTCCAATATGACCGATAATCGCTTTATTCTCTTTTATGATTATTGTTGAAAAGGTTGTTCCCATTCCGCTTGTTTCAGGATGTTTCTGGGAATATTCCCATACTTTTTCATTGGCGGAATTGATCAAGTCGTCAACAAGCTTTGGTGTGATTTCTTTTAGACTATTTTGATTGAACCATTCTTTTGTGTAGTTTACAGCAATATGCGAAGCTACTTCACCAGCCTTTTGTCCGCCCATTCCATCTGCGACAAGGAAAAGGCAGGCTTTTTTGGAAATAGAGGCATTGCTCCATGGCGGAATAACAAGAAGTGAATCTTCATTATTCTGTCTGACAACACCTTTATCTGTATTACTGCTTATTTCCATAAAAAGGTTTGAACAACCGTCATTTTTAAGTTTGATGAGGACTTTTTCTAGAAGTTATTTGCTTTGAGCATAAAGTCAAGACAAAAAAAAGAAGACCTGATTTATCAGGTCTTCTTTTTACCTAGGAGAAGCAATAAAAATTACTTTTTACCCTTCTTGCCAGTACCATTAACAAGTTCTTTAAGGTCTTTGCCAGGGATAAATTTTGCAACTTTCTTAGCAGCGATCTTGATGGGTTTCTTGGTCTGGGGATTTACACCCTTGCGAGCTTCACGCTTAACGGTAGAGAAAGAACCGAAGCCAATGAGCTGAACCTTGTCGCCTTTTTTGAGAGAGCCTTTTACAGCTTCTACAAATGCTTCTAAAACTGCCTGAGCAGCTGCGTTAGTAACTTCTGCTTTTTTAGCAATTGCTTTTACGAGTTCTGATTTATTCACTTGAACCCTCCTACAAAATTTGGTCAAGTCTGATTATACATATATCTTACAAATATGACAAGTCTAAAATTAACTAAAATTCATATTTTGAAAAAAGAATTAAAGGAAACTTATTTGCAAAGCGGATTTTGGGATGAAAATTTTTTTTAGGTCAGAACAACACTTCCAACCCTTCTTACCCTTCTAACGATATCCAACAAGCAGCGTCAACTGCCCGCTCAGCGCAGTCTACCCATTGTCATAAACGTGATTCTTTCAGGGCTTTAGCCCTGAAAGCTATACTGTTATGACAAGGTGTAGACTGCACAAAAAGAGAAATCTACAATCAAAGAGGTCGCATGTGAAGTATTGCAAATATTGACTACAAACGAAAAAGTTTGCGTTTGCCCGGGGCCTTTTCTCT
>JAFXRA010000082.1 GCA_017526725.1 Candidatus Rifleibacteriota bacterium | reverse complement strand
TGCCAATAGTGCGAGCTTCGTTTATTCCACCGCCAATAGTTCCTACAAAAGAACCATCTCTGAAAACTATCATTTTCTGTCCAGACTTAGCTGGACTAGAACCTTTAACATCTATTACGGTGCATAAAACAAAAGATTTACCGCTATTATAAGCTTCTCTTAATTCTCTATATGTATCTACTGCCATGGTTATAAACCCCTCTTTCTAATTCAAGCTTTTTATTTATAGCTTGAAATTAAAGTAACAACAAAAATAATATTTTTCAATATTTTTTACAACCCAACAAACCATAAATTTCAAGGCAAACTTTTGCAAATACCATGAAAGGAGATTACTTTAATAACCTTGGGCAACAAAGTTGCCCAGGAGTAGAACCCTCTAAAAACTCCTCCGTTAGGAGGCTGTCAGAAAACTAATTTTTAAATCCAAATAAGATTGTTCTAATTGCCTACATATTTGTCATAAAAAGTATAGCGTATGGGCTTTAGCCCTGAAAGCTATACGTTTATGACAATGGGTAGGCTGCAAACAAATAAATACTGATTTTCATCAAATTTCTAGTTTTCGGACAATCTCGTTAGGACGATACTTGGTAACCTTAATATGACTCTTATATGATGATAAACTATTTAAATTTTAATAACAAATCATTTAGGGTTATCTTAAGCAATATCTATACCATAATTGAAGAATATTCTGTATTTTTAACTAAAAAAGTAAATAATTCCGTGCATAACGCCGATAATTTTCCTATAAAAAAAGAAAAATTACCGGAGGCACTATGACAGCCCTAGCCCTAGTTAAAGATACTACATATAACCAAGAGGCATACACCGATTCTATAGAAACACCTTTTGGTTCAGTTCCACGTCATTTCGATGAATTCTGGACAGCTAAACAGCGTCAGATGAATTCATTACACTACTCTAACTCATATAGAGGCTGCTACAAACCTGAGTTACCCGAATACTTCATTTCCAGATTCACAAATGAAGGAGATGTTATCGGTGACCCCTTTGGTGGCCGCGGAACCACAATTCTGCAAGCTGCTCTAATGAACCGAATCGGCATCAGCAATGACGTTAATCCTTTATCAGAAATATTAGCATATCCCAAAGTAAATCCGGTAACAGTTAAAGAAATAGAAGATCGTTTGAATAAAATTGACTTATCCAAAGAAGTTGATTTGAGTAAAGAAGAAGATATGTCTATGTTTTATCATAAAGATACATACAAAGAGATATTGAATCTTCGCGAATACTTAAAAACTCATAGAGATGATGTAGACAGATTTATTGAAATCACTGCTATTTCAAGACTTCACGGTCATTCAAACGGTTTCTTCTCGACTTATTCATTCCCGCAGTTTTCTATTCCAAAATCAAGCCAGATAAAGATTAACCGCACTAGAAATCTAGAACCTGAATACAAAGAAATTAAATCACGTATTCTAAAGAAAGCTAAAACTTCTTTGAAGAGCGGTGGAATCGAAGCATTACGTAAAATTGGTAAATTGCATAAATTTACGACTTGCGATTCTAGAAATCTTGTTGATTGGGAAAGTGAAAGCGTTGATATGGTAGTAACTTCTCCGCCTTTCCTTAATCAGGTCGACTATGTAACAGACAATTGGATAGAAAACTGGTTCTGCGGTATTCCTCAGTCTACAGTAGAAACAGGTATTGTTCAAACCCCAGATCTTCATGTTTGGACAGATTTCATTTCTGATACACTTTCTGAACTTCACCGTGTTCTAAAGAAAAACGGCTTGGTTGCTATGGAAGTTGGCGAAGTTAAGTATCAAGGTACAATTCTTAACCTCGACGAAATTCTTGTCAGCTTAACATGTAATAAAAAGTACAACTTGAATCAGTTCAGAGTTAAGGAAATATTTGTTCAGAGTCAGCAGTTTACCAAATTAGCAAACTGCTTTAGAGTTAAAAACAATGAATTGGGCACCAATACCCACCGCATTGTTTTAATGGAAAAAATTTAATTTTCAGGAGCAAAAAAATGCATATAACCCCAATGGATATCTATCAGAGAGAATTCTCGCGCAAAAATATCGGCGGTCTTGATGAAAATGAAGTATACGGCTACCTGAAAAAAGTAGGCCGCGAATACGAAAGTTTATATGCCGAAAATAAGGCACTTCAAGAAAACAATCAGCGTCTGACTGGTCAGATGCAGGATTACCTAGAACTTGAAAAGACCTTGAAACAGACTCTTATTTCCGCACAGAAAACTTCCGGCGACATGAAAGATAATGCTGAAAAACAGGCTGAACTTATTGTTAAGCAGGCCGAACTTCAGGCAGAAAGAATATTGGATGAAGCCAGAAGCGAATCTGAAGCTATTGGTAAAGAAATTAGAGACTTAAAGAGACAGAGAAGAATGTTAAAGGTTGAACTTCGCACCGTATTAGAATCATATCTAGCTATGGTCAACGAAGAATCACCAGCCTTAGGTCATAGTGTAGAACCAGTAGAAAAAGCCGCATAAATAAAATTAGGAATTAGGAGTGAGGAATTAGGAATTTTCTTTCTCACCCTATACACTATAACCTAACTTGAATATGGCCAATGACTATATAAAAGAAACACCTCAGGGAGCCGTCTTAATGGTAATGGCGGCTCCAAGGTCATCAAAAACCGAAATTGCTGAAATTCAGCAAGACCGAGTAAAAATAAAAGTTAAGGCTCCCCCTGTTGACGGGGAAGCCAATTCTGCTTTAGTAGAATATTTATCAAAAATATTTAAAATTCCTAAAAAATCTGTTATTTTAGAAAAAGGACAGACCGGAAAGCAAAAATCATTTTTACTGTCAGGACTGAGTAAAAATCAAGTTTGTCAGATTATTGATGCTATTCTCTCTGAGAAAGGGAAATAAGTATGAACGTTACACGCTTGTTATGGGGATTATGGGGTGCCTTAATTCTATCTATGCTACTCAGGCAAACCATAGATACCTATATGGTTGTCGCGTTAATTATAATACCTGTTTTGATAGTTTTGTTAGACCTTCATGAGGAAATAGCCCGCTTAAAAGAAGAAAACAAGCATCAGCGCAAATTTGTTTTAGACAGATATAATCTGCTTCAGGAAAGATTAAACGACGCTTTTAACCAGATAGAAAAACGTATGGTCGTCGATTTCGCTGAAATGTCTAAAACAGACCAGCAGACAACTTTTCCACAGGCTTCTGCAGGATATGTTCCTCCTGAAAGAAGAAAGCCTAGAAAATTAAAAAAGCGCCAAAGAACAAATTTCAGTCAGAAGAATCCATTTGAAGAACAAATGAAATCAGAAGACGAAAGATTTGCGGAAGAAAAGTTCGGAGCCAATAACCTCAATCATGATGATTACGAAGAAGTTCCAAACTTTGCAGAAGATGACGAAGAAGAATTTGATCAGGATTCTTATGATGAACAGGTTTATGACCAGCCATCAAATGAGTTTGAAACAGATGCAGAAGAGATGAATAAAGAGAAGTAAGATATAAGATAGAAGATAGAAGGTTGAAGAAAATTGAGAGTTGAGAGTAGTCTACCCATTTGTCATAAAAAGTATAGCGTATGGGCTTTAGCCCTGAAAGCTATACGTTTATGACAATGGGTAGATTACTTTAGAGAGCATTAGAGCAGCGGAGCGTAAAGCTTAAAAGAAAGAGAACAAAAAACGCTTGCTAACGCAAGCGTTTTCTTGTTTTAGATACACACCACTAATCACCAACCACTCATCACTATTTGCCTTCTATGCGAAGTATAGCATTACGAACATCGTTTTGAAGCGATGAGTTTGGATATCTGTTAAGAATAAGGTTATAAGCAGCTCTAGCCTTGGTATAATCTCTCAAGTATGCTTCGTAGGTGTAAGCAATAGCAAACTGAGCCTGGTCAGAGAAATCATTATTGTAATAATCATCAATAAGAGACTGCCAAGACCTGATAGCCTCACTGTAATTTGCAAAACCATCTCTATAAACGAATCCAATTCTGAAGTAAGCTTCATGAACGATAACATCGTTCTGTCTAGTATCAATGATTCTCTGATAACCGCGAATGGCTTCGTCATAATTACGCAGTCTGTATTCGTTTGCCTTTGCCAGTTTAAGTTCAATATCAAGAGAATCCAAAGAAATCGGGTGGTCTTTAGTATAATCTTCGAGAAGCCTTAACGCCTTGTTACCATCTTTTAAGACTTCCATATAATGATCATAAAGCTTAATTGTGTATTCTTTGTAAAGTGGGTCATTTGGATTTTCTTCTAGCCACTTAGCATAGTATTTAGCTGCCTTATCACCATCAAGAAGCTTTTTCATATTCAAATCCACTAAGGCTTTCATAATATCTAACGTAGCCAAAGATTCGTTATTTTCTTCCCAAAGGTCTTCCATCTTTCTTTCTGCCATCTTGTAATCTGCTAAATCATCAACATATTTACTGATAATTTCTTTAAGTTCTTCCAGAACATCTTCATCATCTTCGGTATATTCACGCTTGATAACTTTCTTCTTAGCAGGTTTAACAGCCAGACGCTGCTTCTTTTCTTCAAGTCTTCTAAGCTTTGCTCTTGCATAATCGCGAACTTTTCTGACTTTGTAATATTCCCCTTCAATTGAACTGAAGAAGAGTTCTGTAAGAGTATCATTCTTAATCTTATGTTCAAGTAAGGTTCCTATTCTTAGAATTAAATCAAAATTACCAGCTTTTGGTTCATAAGTGCCGAGCAGCATATCTAGATAACCAACAGCTTTGACATAGTCGCCTTCTTTTTCGTAAAGCTGTGCTATTTTATCCATAACTTCACGACCGCGTGCCAAAGGAGGCTTGGATTTCAGGAATTCTTCATATTGAGCAATAGCTTTCTGAGAATCACGCAAATCATTTTCTAAAACTTTGCCTATATAGTATGGAAGTTCACCACCGCCAGTTTTAGAATACTTCTTAAGGTATTCCATATCGGCAATATTCATTCTGCTGCCGACATCTTTAAGCTTCTTTTCTAAGGCTTCACGATGAATTGGATTTAAAGCCTTGAATGTAACAAGTAAATTTTCTAAGTTTTCATAAGCTTTGCGCAAATCATTCTTTTCATCATAGTATTTGCAAAGCCAGTAATAACCAGAACGACTAAGCAAACTGTGCGGATATTTTTTTACAAGGCGTTTATAATATTCTGCTGCGCCTTCTTTGTTAGAGTTAGCAGCCAGCATTCTTGCAGTTCGATAAAGAACCATATCATGTCTGCAGCCAGAGTGAGACTTATAAGTCAGCGCCTTATCATATTCCTCTTTTGCTAAATCATATTGTTTATTATCTTCATAAATGCGGCCAGCATAATAATGAAGCAAAGAAGCCTGAGGTTTATTCGATGATTTTGAATATGCATTCTTCAATAATCCAAGCGCATACAATGGATTCTTTTCCATTTTCCAAACTACAAATATTTCATCCAAACCTTTTTTGTGGTCTTCTTTTTTATTTGATTCAATAACTCTGGTATTAAAGTTCCTTAGAGAATTAATTCTTTCTGTCAATGTTTCACGGTTAAAAACATCGACACTTGCCTGCATACCAAGTTCCCAATATTTAAAAGCTTTGTCGGAATCATGGTTTTCAGAGAGCGCTAAGTCTCCAAGTATAATATAAACTTCATCTAAACGCTTAGAGTTCGGGAAAAGCTTAACGAAACTTTCATAGTTTTCCATTGCCCCAGGAAGGTCTTTCAGGTTTTCTTTAAGCAATCTAGCTCTTTCCAAAATAATTTCTTCGCTTTCACTCTGTTTATTGCCTTTTTTAAGCATATCAGAAAGCTGAGATGAGGCTTTAACAGCCCGAACATTATCTGCTCTGATTTTACTTTCCCTAAAAAATTCTGATTCGGGATAGACAAGAGTGATTTCGTAGAACAAATCTTCTGCTCTGTATTTGGTATTTTCTGTTCCTTCTACCATTTTAGCAAGTTTGAACATACGAGCAGGAGTTTCGGGTTCTTCCGGATACAAATCTATAAGGTCTTCCATATCGGCAATAGCACCACGCTTACCGAGTTCATCAGCCTTCTTTTCTATGAATAAAAGAGAATCAGGTTCTGAAAAACTACCCGCAAATTTTGCCAGCAAAGACTTGGCTTCACTGTAATTTTCATCATCTTCGTTCTTTTTTATAAGCCTCTTTAAAGCTTTTAACCGGTAAGTTTCACTACCTGTAGATTCCAAAGCTCTTTGAACATAAGTAAAATCATCTGTAAGCTTTTCTAATCTCAAACATATTTCAGGTCTCTTATCAGATTCAAAACCTAAAGCAACTTCGTATGTCTTTATCGCTTCTGATTTCTTGTCATCTCCCAAATAGAGTTTTGCCAAATTCATAGAAGCTTTAATTCTGTATTCATCTGGAATAGAATTATCATCTATTAGTTTAAGATAGAAACGTACAGCATTCTTGTTATCTTCAGCCAATTCGTAAACTTCTGGAATTCTGCTTCTGACATGCAAAAAATGACGACCTGAAGGATAAAAAGAGGTATATTCAAAATAAGATTTATTGGCTTCAACATAATCTTTTGCCTGATAATCCTGACACTGAGCCAATTTAAACAAAAGTTCCGACAACCAGTCAGCATAATTCTGTTTACCAAGAATCTTTTTAGCAGATTCAATGAATCTTTCCGGTTCTTTATACCTGAAAAATCCGGTTGATATTAATTGACGCAAAGCTCTTTCTTTAACAGAAGCAGGGATATTTGTACGAGTCAATATTTCTGTAAGAAACATCATCATCCTGTCTGCATCAGGTTTTTTAGTTTTATTTTCTTTCAAAAACAAACCATAAAGAGTTTCAGAGTCAATTTTACGCAAATCTTTTTCTTCAAGCTCTTCAGCATTTTTTATCTTATCAGCCGCTTCTGCAATAGATTTGTCAAAATTTGCTACTTCATCTTCTTTTGGCAATGCTTTATCGACAATTTCATCCTTCAATTTACCGGCTTTCTTTTTAAGCCATTGTTCTGAAGACATTTGCCCCTCAAGACTGGCAATCTTCTTTTGAGCTTCATCTGCCAATGCTGGTGATAATCTAACAACACGGCTATAATATCTAGATGCTTTTTCGGGACTGTGCAGTGCCACACAAGCATCACCAAGGATTAGATAAGCCTTTGGAACATATTTGCTGTCAGGATAATGAGTAATAAACTTTCGAAGTTTTTCCATACCCTTTAATCCATGCCCAAGCTTTAAATACAATCTTCCAAGTCTATACTGCGGGATTTCGTTAAGAGGCTCAGTCATCTGAAGCAATTTTTCAACATCTTCATACCACTTAACCGCTTCATTAGCATCTTTTTTTACTCGATATGCAATATTACCCAAAGTAAGCATACAAGCAATCTTAGGAGTTCCGGTTGCCGTTTTTGCAAGTTCTGTAAATAAATCATAAGCTTTTGCCGGAGAATCAGTATATAATCTGGTTCCTGCTTCATAAGCCAAAGACCATCTATATTCATCTTTTATTTCAAGACCCTTAATTTCGGTAATTAATGCTTCAAGAGGAGCTGTTGATGAAGCTAATGCCACGACATCAATCAAACTCTGATAAACCCCTATTTTATCTAAGTCGCCAACAGCCTCAAGTCTATTTCTAAGGTTTTCTTCTCTGATTCTAAAAACTAGTTCACGCCATTGCTGTTTGTAAGTAAAATAATTTTTATCAGAAGGCATTCTGTGGTCAAGATAATCTCTTACTATATGCAGAGCTTCTATTTCATCGCCTTTACCCAAAGCTATTTTATAAAGAGTAAGCCTATATTCTGCAGCTTCTTCACTATCAGGATAACGTTTTATAAAATCTTTCATAAGTTCAGTTGCTTTATTCGGGTCAGCAACTTCATCCTGATAGATTTTGACGCTGTCTATCAATCCCTGTTTAGCCCAATAACTGTCGGGGTAAGCATCTGCAAGGTTTTTAAATAAATCTAAAGCTTCCACCGGCTGATTTAGATGAATTGCCAAAAGATTTCCGATGCGGTATCTGGCTTCGTCAACTCTTCCCCAATCATAAAGTTTATCCAGATTCCATCTTGATTCTAAGGGTTTAAATTGAATAATGTAATGTTCATACATTGCTCTTGCTTCATCATAACGCCTTAAATCATCATCCATAATTACAGCAATTCTGAACAAAGCTTCTTTATATAAAGGACTTTCGGGATATTTTTTAGTAAACTCGTCATAGAGTCTGATAGCTTCTTTAAAGTTCTGCTGTCTGTATTTTTCATAAGCCATGGCAAACAAAGCTTCACCAAGACTCTTTGAAGGTTCAGTTCTTTTCAAAGCAGAATCATTAACCGGGTCTTTAATTTCTTTACTTCTGGAAGACCCTAACTCCTTAACTCTCAAATACTGAAGTCTTGCTCTATCCAGATTTTTAAGTTTAAACTCACAAACATAACCGGCCATTCTGCAAGCAAGCATAGACCAATCAATTAATTCGTCGTTTTCTTCTCTCTGTTTATTAATCGATATAGACTCAGATGCAATCAGTCTTGCCGGAGTATGCAAAATACGTTCGAATGCATTAATAGAAGCTTCGTAATCTTTCTTTTTTTCGCATAAAAACTGTCCATATAGAATAGAACCAACTCTGAAGCCATATAAATCATTTACGGAATGACAATAGTCATCATAGTAATCTTCAATAGCCTTTAAATCAGGATTCTTCGTATAAAAATGACCAATTACTGCGTTTATAAGTTTTACTTCTGCAGACAAACTGTGGTCATCTCTGATTTTTTTCAAATATTCAAAAGAACGTTCCGGCTTATTAAGGTCAAAAGCAAAAAGCATGGCCAGATGCAAATTAGCAAGATTAGCAGCCTCAATTTCAGGAAATTTTGATATTTCTTCCCAGGCTTCCATAGCCTGCATTGCTATTTCTAAGTCATAACCTCGCTGAAACCCTATCAGATATTCGATTGCTTCCATGTCTTTTTTTTCAGGGAAATACCAATAGTATCTTTTAAAAGCATCTAGAAGTTCTTTCATGCCAGTAAGGTCTCTACTTAAAAGTTCTGCCCTGGCAATTTTAGCTCTTACCAGGTAAATACGGGCAGGATTATCCTTTTTTATCATCTTATCGAGGTTTTTAAGAGCCTCATCATATCTTTTTTGTTCTTTATAAATCTCGTCCAAAAGAAGCTTTGCTTCCCATACCATTCGAGGATTAATTTCTTCAGAACGAATCAGAGTATCTATTTCTTTTATGGCTCTATCGTATTGTTTTAATTCAAAATAATAGCGAGCATTAAACAGCCAGCCTTCACCAGCCTGTCTATCCTGATTTTCGACAACAAATCCCATTACTTTCTGTTTTGTTAAGACATCCTGCTCTTTCAGTTCTTTCTCTGTCATGGTTTTAGAGAACTTCTTAACAGGTTCATCTGCAATTTCTTCAGTAGTCGAAGCAATAAATTTCTTTTTTGTTTCTTCAGCTTTTTTTACAGGCTCAGCTTTTAATGTTTTTATTTCCTTAGAATCAGCTATAGGTTCCGGCTCTGAAGCTATGCTTTCAGTTGATACACCTAACGGCTCTGCAGAAACATAAACACTCTGTTTAGAATCTGGAGATATTTCTGCAAAGGCAGAGGAACAAAATAAAAAAAGAACAAAAAACAGGCTGATTTGTCTGCTCAATTTCATATATATGTGCTTTCTTCTGTATTCTTTAATATACAGACAGAATACACAAAAAAGCCCCCTTAGTAAAGAGGGCTTTTTATTTAATAAGCTTATAAAATGCTATTTATTTCTTCCAGTCTAATAATTCAAAAGCTTCGTCGATTTTGTCTACGGTAGTTCCTACCATCAGAGAATCAAGAGCGGCAGCCTTGCTCATGTATCTGCTGGCATTTTCTTCATCACCAGCAAGAGCATAACAAAGAGCAGCCAGAGCATGAACTTTAGCTGAGCTCAATGCCAAACCAGAATGAACTTGAGCAAAACTTTCCGGAGGCATATTGCCAAGCATTTCTGCTGCTCTTACATAATCAGCATTAGAAACATGTCTGAATATCAGACAGCCAGCCAAACCAACCTTAGCTTCATTATCATGAACATATGCTTTTTCAAAATAAGGAATAGCTTCCGTTACCTTACCAGATTTAGAAAGTGCCCAGCCATAGCCATTATTAGCATTAACCCTTTGAGCTTCAGTTAAATTTTCATTCAAAGCTTGTTCAAAAGAGCTTCTTGCGGTTTCATAATTACCTATTTTTATTGCTTCCCAGCCCTCATTAATGAGAGTATCAGCAATAATTATAGAACTAGTGCTTTTACTACTGGTTCCGCAGTTCTGAATCATTGGAAATGCCATTAAAACAATAATTAAAAGTAAATATTTAGCTCTTTTCATTTGATCATCTCCGTATCATCAGCGTAAAACCGCAATTTTAATTCGTTCTTTATATGAATTGCCAGCCACATTTAGTTTTACTTCTGCAAAATAAACGCCAT
Organism: Candidatus Rifleibacteriota bacterium; assembly: GCA_017526725.1. The sequence goes on along the minus strand of JAFXRA010000082.1, from coordinate 2,107 downwards.
TGGCAACACCTTTGTTTTTCTTGTTGGCAAGATTCCAATCAAATTCATATACTCCGCCAGCTCCTTCAACCATTGCTCCATCCATAACCTTATGACCACTTACATCATAGATTTTAACAGAGCCGGTTCCACCGTTAACATTAGCTCCTGTAATAGTTGCTCTAATAACTGAATGGTTCTTTGCAGGATTTGGCCAAGCAGTAATCTGTGACAAAGCATTTGCTCCAATATTTGCTCTCATTGAAGCTCTAGCCACATTTCCAGAATTATCTGCAGCTTCTACTGTAATAATTTTAGAAGAAGATTTGTATTCTGAAGTATCAAATACAACCACATCATCAGCAAAAGTAGATTTAAGAGCTTTTCCATCGCAGGTAACCTTAACGGTATCGCTGCATATTCCGCTGCCTACATCGCTTACCTTAACAGCATATTTACCGTTTCCACGAGCTTCTAATTTATTAGAAATAACCGGAGCGGTTTCATCTGCTGCAATAAACAATGAAGCAGAAACTCCGATATTACCCTTTGCCTTTCCATCAGATAAGGTTACAGGGCCAACCCACTTATGACCAGAAGTAGTAGCTCTGTATAAGCCGGCTTTACTGTTATCCACACTGACTTCGCTGTTGACTGGAATAGTTATCTGAAGATCTTTATCAGCCTGATCTACCGGCAAAGCAAGATCTACATTCTTACTCATTCTGACTATACCTTCATATGAAGTATCATTGTTGCTTGAAGCCAATACTATGGTTCCATCAGCAGATAAAGCACCTTTTGGGATATCAACGACAGCATATGAAGCACTCAAAGAACCTGAACTTCCTCTAGCATAATAAGAGGCCGAGAAATTCAAAGAATTTGAAAGAATAACACCGTTTTTATTAGTGCCAGAACAAACGATGGTTCCTTCACCATCTGCTGTAACAGTATAGTTTGTCATATAAGTTGATGAATTAACAGGACTCATAACCAGATATCCCTGTTTTCCATTATATGTCATCTGTACTCTTGGTTCAGAAGCGAATTCCTTTTCTGTTCTCACAATAATATGTAAGAAGTTTTCAAATATAGGATTCGGGAATATTGCTACTTTCAAATCATCAAAACTGCCAGAGTAAACATAGCTTAGTTTTTCATAGTTATAATTAGAACAAACCATAGGAATCAGAAGAATAGTTTCATAGGTTCCTGTTGTTCCATAATTCTGAACGACCAAGTTTCCTGCCTGTTTGGCATCTAATGTCATAAATTCGCATGTAGTATCTACTGAAGTGCCCTTCTTTACAACAGCACAGGCAAAAGTGCCATTATCGCTACCGTCAAAAGCTATATTCAAATTTCCGTTATTGCCAGAAAGCTGAATACAATCACCAGCCCATGAATTAACGCTTCCTGCTCTAGTATTCATTTCACCAGAGAGTGTGAAGCTTTCGTTAGCAGGAACAGGCAGCTTCTGAGAATAACCTATATCGTTAGAAGTATCTTTATCGCAGTCTACTTTGTAACCCCATTTTCCTTCATTTAATAGAGTTACACCATCACTCTTGTAGCATTTATCGAGATAATTAGCTACAATCCAATCCTGAAATACTTTTTGGAATGTTGTATTACTTGCTTTTAATACAGAATCGTAGTTTCCTATACCACCGTCAACTTTTGCCCTGACAACGGCCTTTAAGAAATTTGGAATATTAGCGTATCCATATTTTTCAATAACGTAATAGGTCCACAAAAATGAAGCCCCATAATTAGCGAATGGATTGCTTCCGTTCCAGACAGAATCTCTATCGTCAACGAGAGTAACATCGGGATTATTTATAAATACATCAAGATTCGGAGAATACTTACCATTGTATATAAATTGCATATACTGAGTAATGCCTTCTTCTAACCAGTTTGCTAACCCCTTAAGCATACCGTTTTCTAAAGAATAAGCTTCGTTGAACATAACCATATGGGAAAATTCATGAGCAATAGTGCCCATAACAGCACTATTATCCATATAGTATTTATATATATCAATGAAAAGTATTTCTTTTTCGTTACTAGTAGATGAAATACTTCTAGAAAGCTGATTTGTTCTATTAAAATAACCGTTACT
>JAFXRA010000081.1 GCA_017526725.1 Candidatus Rifleibacteriota bacterium | reverse complement strand
TTTCCATCTTTAGTATTTATTATTTCTATAGACTCTTCATTAACATAAGTCATTTGTGTTGAAGTGCCATAAACCATAGAAGAATAGTTTTCAGAATAATAAGTATCTTTATCGTTTATATCCTTAAAAACTCTTCCTTCAAATTCACCTTTTTGATTAACAGCAAAAACCAATGTAGACTTATTGCCGTTACCATCATTCAAATAACTTATTGCAACTGCATAACTTTCTGCAGGTAAAGCAACTATTTTTGTCAGTATTGTTCCAGCGCCTTCTTTGCCTTCATATAGAAAAACATGGTATCTTTGTTCTGGATCATATTTGTCGTTGAAACCAGCAACCAAAACATTAGTAGTATCACTATTCGAACCAACAATATAATCTAAGCCTTGATTCCATTCTGCTTTTTTTTCAGGTTCAGGTCCTAAGCCTTTAAAAAATTCATTTCTTGAATTTGCTGGAATAAGCTTATTAATCTTTTCGCCATAAGCAAGATTTTTCAATTTTTCTGGAACAGACAAATTGCTTTGAGAACGTCTTGAAGAGTTTTGAGGGTTAAAACCTAATATATCTGTTATATTAGCAACAACTGTATTTACAGAAACTCTGGCAGCAGTCATTTCTGAAATTGCCTGAGGAGTTGGATTATTGTTCCCTCCTCCACCGTGACCACCGCAGGCAGTGAGACTTATTAAAGATACGACCAAAAATATAGCCAATAACATTTTATTTTTTATCATTTATTTATTTGCCTCCAAAACACTTTAAAACATTATACTGTTTTTTTTAGCCAAATACCATAACCGAACCAATTTAAAAGCCACAATTATTTTCTCTAATAATTGCTATATAAACCATGCTTTTGGAAACACTTATCTTAATTTGAATTAATAATTTTCCTTGCAATTACAATAACAATAAACAATGTTAAGAGAAAAATCTCCCTTAAGAACCTATATTTTTTCCTAGGATCTCCAGATGTTTTATCACTGCCGCCAAACAAACCACTAAAAAATCTTTTAAAGGCCGACTTAGGCATTGCATCCAATATCTCAAAAGATTTTACAAAATTTGTATATGCATCAGTAACTTTAAAATTATCTCCCTTATTACTTCTTGCGGAAATTGTATATAAATACTTGTCGCTAAGAATAAGATAAGTTTTAATTTCTTCTGATAAATTACTTATTTCAAAATAAAAAGCCTGATTTTTACCAAATTTATCTATTGAAGTTTTTTCTAATTTATAATCATTATTTTTACTATAGGAACTCCTGCTTAAACCATTAAGATACTCTTTTCCAAGTTTTTCAGCATTACTTTGATTATAACTAGGATAATTTCCTTTATTTGAAACAACAACTACAGTAATAGAAGGTGGTCTTGGATGCTTTTGATCTGGACAATTATAGTCAAAATTTTCTTTTAAATCTAATAAAAAAACAGACGCACCAAATAAATCTCTACCCTTTATTCCTTCATCGTTAACTTTAAAGTAACTATTTTTATAAGCATATAAATTTGAAGCAAAAAACAAAAAATAGACAATAAATAAAACTATTTTTTTCATTATAAAATCCTAATCAATAAAATTAATTATCTAGCATTTATACCAAGTATAAAAATAATATTAAAAGACTGTCAACCATCCTTTTTCTTTAATTGTTACATTCCATACTCTTTCTTCAATCCTATTTCTTCCCTTGACCTTTAAATATCAGAGTGGCATAATAACTATAAATCTAACAGCTATGGAGCTCAGCGTGAATCTATTCGAAGGCAAGACCTTAATGATTACAGGTGGAACAGGTTCTTTCGGGAACGCTGTTCTTAACAGGTTTTTATCAAGTGACATCGGTGAAATCCGCATTTTTTCACGTGATGAAAAGAAGCAGGACGATATGCGCCATGAATTTCAGGTTAAAATGCCTGAATATGCTGAAAAAATAAGCTTTTACATTGGCGATGTCAGAGATCTGCAATCAGTAAAAAATGCAATGAACGGTGTCAATTTTATTTTCCACGCTGCAGCATTGAAGCAAGTTCCTTCCTGTGAATTCTTCCCATTAGAAGCCGTAAAAACAAATGTTATAGGCACTGAAAATGTACTTACTGCTGCAATAGAAGCCGGCGTAGAAAGCGTTGTCTGCCTTTCTACAGATAAAGCAGCCTACCCAGTTAACGCTATGGGCACTTCCAAGGCTATGATGGAAAAGGTCGTAGTAGCAAAAAGCAGAACTACCAACAAAACAAAGATATGCTGCACAAGATACGGAAACGTTATGTGCTCCAGAGGCTCTGTAATTCCACTTTGGATAGACCAGATAAGAGCAGGCAGCCCAATAACCATTACAGACGGTTCCATGACCAGATTTATAATGTCTTTGGAAGAAGCTGTAGATTTGGTTTTGTTTGCTTTCGAAAAAGGCAATTCTGGCGACATTCTAGTTCAAAAGGCCCCGGCCTGCACAATACAGACTCAGGCTGAAGCAGTCTGTGAACTGTTCAACGCTGACAAGAAGAATATAAAGGTTATCGGAATACGTCACGGTGAAAAGATGTATGAAACTCTTCTGACAAACGAAGAATGCGCTCATGCCATTGACTTGGGCAATTTCTATCAGGTTCCCTGCGACAGAAGAGGCTTAAACTATGATAAATACTTCATTAAGGGTGATGCAAAACGCAATACCCTGACCGAATTCAACTCTAACACAACAAAGCTTTTGAATGTTAATGAAGTTAAAAAGAAGCTATTAGAGCTTGAATACATCAGAAACGAGCTGAAAAAATGACTGAATTTAAGAACAACGGCAAATTAAAACTTCTTATAATTGTGGGAACAAGGCCAGAAATAATCAGGCTTTCAGCGGTAATCACCAAATGCCGCAAGTATTTTGATGTAATTCTTGCCCACACAGGCCAAAATTATGATTACAACCTTAATGGAGTATTTTTCAAAGATTTGAAGCTAGCTGACCCAGAAGTCTACATGAATGCTGTCGGCAATTCTTTGGGCGATACTATGGGTAATATCATTGCCGCTTCTTATAATCTTATGGTGGAAATAAAGCCAGAAGCTGTTTTGGTGCTTGGCGATACCAATTCATGCCTTTCTGTCATTGGTGCGAAACGTCTTCACATTCCTATTTTCCACATGGAAGCAGGCAACCGCTGCAAAGACGAATGTCTGCCCGAAGAAACCAATCGCAGAATAGTCGATATCATTTCTGACGTAAATATGGCTTATTCAGAACACGCAAGACGTTATTTAGCCGAATGCGGTCTACCAAAAGAAAGAACCTATGTTACCGGTTCACCGATGGCAGAAGTTTTAAGAAACAACCTTGAAGAAATCAAGGCTTCAGATATTCATCAGAGATTGGGACTAGAAAAAGGAAGATATATTCTGCTTTCTGCTCACCGTGAAGAAAACATCGACACCGAAAAGAATTTCATAAGCCTTTTCACAGCTATAAATAAAATGGCTGAAAAATATGATATGCCGATTTTATACTCTTGCCATCCACGCTCCAAAAAGCGTTTGGAAGCGAGTGGCTTTAAACTTGATTCAAGAGTCATTCAGCATGAACCTCTAGGTTTTCACGATTACAACTGTCTGCAAATGAATGCATTCTGCGTAGTTTCAGATTCGGGCACGCTTCCAGAAGAATCAAGCTTCTTCACCTCTGTAGGTTTCCCCTTCCCTGCTGTCTGTATAAGAACATCAACAGAAAGACCGGAAGCCTTAGATAAAGCCTGTTTTATTCTTTCCGGAATAGACGAAAAAGGCCTATTGCAATCAGTAGATACCGCAGTAGAAATGAATAAAAGCGGTGATTACGGAATTCCAGTTCCCGACTACATCGAAGAAAATGTAAGCACAAAAGTTGTAAAAATCATTCAATCATACGTTGGCGTGGTCAACAAGATGGTATGGCGCAAATGAACATTCTTATTACCGGCGCTTATGGTTTTGTAGGTAAAAACCTTACCGCTGCCCTCAAGAACGTGATGGAGAACAAGGATAAAGCCCATTCAGAGCTTGATATCGGCGATATCTATCTCTATGACGTTAACAGTTCAGATGCCTTATTAGAAGAGGCTTGCCAGAGAGTTGATTTCGTCTTTAACCTGGCAGGAATCAACCGACCGCAGAATAACGATGAATTCATGAAAGGCAACCGAGATTTCGCGGCTCGACTTCTTGATACTCTTAAAAAGCATAACAACAAATGCCCAGTGATGCTTTCCAGCTCAATTCAAGCCACTCTTGAAGGGCGTTTCGCCGGCAGTGAATACGGTAAAAGCAAAAAAGCCGGCGAAGAAGTATTCTTTGAATACGCAAAAGAAACAGGAGCAAAGGTTCTTGTTTACCGCTTTCCTAACCTATTTGGCAAATGGGGAAAGCCAAACTACAACTCTGTTGTCGCAACTTTCTGCCACAACCTTGCAAACGACCTGCCCATAACAATTAACGACAGAAGCACTGAATTAGAACTAGTTTACATTGATGATTTGATTGATGAAATGTTCCTTGCATTAAAAGGTCAGGAACACAGATGCAATTTTGAAGGCGCTGAATTTATTGCAGATACTCAAGGCAGATACTGCTTTGTTCCCATATCTCATAAAATTACTTTAGGGAAAATAGCAGACTTGCTCCAAAAATTTAAGGAACAGCCCCAAACCCTCGAAGTTCCTGAAATTCCTGCAGATTCTTTTGAAAAGAAGCTTTACTCTACTTATCTAGCTTATCTGCCAAAAGATAAGGTCAAGTTCCCATTAAAGATGCATACCGATGAAAGAGGCAGTTTTACAGAACTTCTTCGCTCGTCGAAAAGCGGTCAGGTTTCTATCAACATTTCTAAGCCCGGTGTGGTTAAGGGGCAGCATTGGCACCATTCTAAGTGCGAATTTTTTATTGTTGTCGCTGGTCATGGGCTTATTCAGATGAGAAAGATTGACTCTGATGAAATAATCAGCTTCGAAGTCAGCGGTGAAAAGATTGAAGCAGTCTGTATGCTACCCGGTTACACCCACAACATTATAAATCTTTCTGAAACTGAAGATTTAATAACCGTTATGTGGGCAAATGAAGGCTTTGAGCCCGAAAAACCCGATACTTTCAGGGAAGAAGTCGATTCACATTTTAAAGTCTGATACACCGCTGGTTGTAGCCAGATTTCTCAATTCTCGATTCCCTAAAGCATCAAGCTTCAATACATCAGCTTATTGTAAAGATCTAACCCCTTTTCCATAAACTTGATTCTGTCTTTAAAATAAGTAATTTCTATTGCTGAACAGATAATAAACAGATTACCATTACCTTCATAGCAGCAAAATTTATTGTCTAATTCATTAAAAATGCTTCTTTTTTGGGGGCCAAAAAATTTCTTTACCAAGTCTGCACTATTTTCATCAGCTTCCAAAGAATATTTTTCCTCAAACTCAGGGTCTTCCTCCATTACCAAATTATAACCCCGATAAAAAGACAAACGCTTACGATATTCTTCTTCCATAAACCTTATATTATGTTTACTTCCAGAATAAGCGCATCTCTGTTCTATATTTTTTTCAAAATACGCATCTTTTAAATAAAAAAATGGGAAATTCTGATTTTTATCTACTATAATCAATAGCGGTAAAGGGTAAGATCCACATTCTCCCTTTGATGAAGTAAAGGTGTATTTTAAATTCGTCAGTACATATGAATAACTATCATTTTGAAAAATTACTACATCTTTAAAAGATTTAGAGCCGTTAAATTGCATGAAATCAATATCTAAGTTATTTGGTAGCTTTGAAATCTTTTCAATATATTTTAAATGATTTTTTTCTACATAATCCTTTATTCTTCGTTTTTCTAACATGGGGAAAATTACAAATCCATAAACAATTAAAAGAATAGGCGTTAAATATATTAGAGCCGCACCAATATTTAATAAGACCACAAATATTGTTCCAAAAATATACGCGATAATGCTTCCAGGAGTTGGATCATCTGCTGCAAAACAACAAACAGAAGGACCAAGAATAAATCCAGACAATAGAATAATTCCAGCTGATTTTTTAGCAAACAATCTTTTTAATGCATGAAAGGAATAGTTTTTTCTATATAAGCAATTATATCTTTTTAAAGTTTCAAATAACAAAATAGTCTTCGGACTCAACTTTCTACTCCTTAATAGACTTCTCAAAAATCCCCTCGACTGCTAAAGCAGCCGTTCCCCTTTGAAAAAGAGGATAAAATCCTCTTCCCTTCTCCATAGCCAAAAGGCTTTCAGGCTCTTGGCAACACCAGCGCCTCAAGCTCGCTTATAATCGTCTGCATAAACTTTTCTTTGTTAAAATACTTTTCGTTGTATTCGTAAGAGTTCTTGGCATACTTTTCCATTGACTGATTAGACATAATTCTGGCATTTTGGGCCAAAACTTCAGCATTTTCAGCTTCACCACAAAGCCCGCAGTCAGCTTCTTTCACAATAAGTTGAGTTTCACCGTCTATGGCACCTAAAATCGGCTTTCCGGCAGCCATATAGCTTTGAACTTTTCCCGGAAGAGTCAAAGAAATGACCGGATTCTTCATCATGGTTACCACCATAGCATCAGCCATTGAGTAATACTTAGGCATTTCATCAAGGGGCTTTCTTCCATGGAAAACAACATTATCGGCTTTCAAGCTTTCAGCAAGCTTTTTAAGATTTTCAAGTTCGCTGCCATCGCCTAACAGATGCCATCTGATTCTTTTATCATCTTTCGTTAGTGCCGCAGCCCTTATGATTGTATCAACTCTCTGGAAATTGCCTATATTGCCGGCAAACATAATGTCAAATGTTTCTGAAGGAACCTTCTTGCATTGCTCCGGCGTAAAGAGAGCCTCTGCATACTGCGGCAAGTATTTCATCCCAGTTATGCCAAACTCTTTTTCGAAATAAGCAGGAAAAGACCTTGAGGTGCCCAGCAGCACATCTGCGCTTTTATAAAGTTTTTCAGAAACTCTGTGAAAATATTTGAAAACAGGAGTATTTTCTTTAATACCGCCGACAATCAAGCTCATCGGCCATAAATCCATTGAATAGAAAAGTATCTTCTTGCCAAATCGCTTTTTGTATTCTGCCCCTGCATAAGCAAGCATTATAGGCGAAAGCTGGTTAACAAAAACCACATCAAATTCGTCTTTCATGTGGCGCACATAATTTACTGAAGAAAAAACATAGCTGTAATAGCTTAAGACTCTGCGGATAGCTCCGGTTTTTCTTGCTATGGTAAAGCAACGATGTACTTTTACTCCATTTATAACTTCGTCTCTAGCTCTTCCATCTGGGTATCCATCGTAAAAATCGCCTTTGGGACAGTTAGGAACCTCGGTAATTACATTAGCATCATGACCTCTTTTCACCAGTTCCTCGCAAATGTCTGTAATGCGCGCAGGTTCCGGGAAATAGTTTATCGTAACAACCAGTATCTTCATCTGTAATTACCTTTCTTTTTGCTGGTATTCTATTATAACTACCTTAAAGCATAAAGGCAAACTCTATATATAAGTGATACGCTTCGCTGTGGGACACTTCGTTGTGGGACTGCGACTGACGTCGCTTGTGGGACATTGTTATAATTGTTCGAATAGTTCAAATAGTTAGAATTGTAATATTCATATAGAATATAGTAGTATTAAATTGGATACATAATTTAGGGAATAAATATGGCTGATAAAGTAAAAAAGAAATCTACACTTTCAACTGTCCTTTCATACATTTACCTAATAGGTGCTTTTGCATTAATATTTCTTGGCCCTAAGGTATATCACAAAAAAAACATAACAAACAGAGATAGAGCCTGTTACTCAAATCTCAGAGTATTACTAGGTGCGGTAGAAATGTATAATATGGATTCTGAAACAATGATGACCACATTAGATCAGAGCCTTTTAAGAAAATGGCATTATATAAAAGCTGATAAAGATTTGGAATGCCCAGAAGTATCAAAACAAGCCTTCTATTCTGGAAAAAACCTAACAGATGATGGAGAAATAATTTGTTCTTATCATGGTGGGCTAATAGCCGAAGGACCACATGATAAAATTGAAGAAAAAAATTTTCAACCACAAAAATATTTTGGAGAATGTTTAGAAAGAATTCCATATGCTTTATTCTGGCCACTGGCATTAGTAGGGTTGGTGCTTCACATATTTCATATTATACCCTAATATATAAAACAATGATTAGAAATAGTATTGTTTGAGTTGTTCATAGAAAAGAAATACACTTCGTTGTGGTATGATTGCTATCGCAATCTGTGAAATTTGTTAAAATTGTAATTATCTTATATAATATTAAAAATACACACTAAGTTTTTGCCTATGTCTGATAAAGCAAAAAAGAAATCTACACTTTCAACTGTCCTATTATATATTTACCTAATAGGTTTTATTGCTTACTTATTGATTGGTCCCAAAATCTATTCTAAAAAAGGTGTAGGTCATTCCAAAGTCAAAAGCTGTTACTCAAATATCAGAGTATTACAAGGTGCTGTAGAAATGTATAATATGGATATAGAAACAATGATGTCCACGTTAGATCAAAACATTTTAATAGAAGGAAAATATATAAAAGCAAACAGAGAATTGGTATGCCCAGAAACTTCAAAACATGGCACCTATTCTGGAGAAAATCTAACAGATAATGGAGAAATAATTTGTTCTTATCATGGGGGACTAATAGCCGAAGGGCCATATGATACTGAAGAACCAAGTTTAAGTGAAAAAAGAAAAGCTGAAATAAAACAATATCTAAATGATTGTCTTGAAAGAATCCCATACGCTTTTTCTTGGCCACTAATTTTGGTAATTAACCTATTAGAAACCATTGAAAATATATTACGCTAGCTTAGTAGTTAAAATAGTTTGAGTTGTTCTTAGGATCATGATACGCATCGCTGAGGTTCGGCGACTGACATCACCCGTGATAGTTGTTCGACAATTACCACAAGCTGTAAAACAGCCGTTCCACAAGTTGCTTAAGCAACTGTCCCACAGCGAAGCGTCCCACTCACCACAGAGCCGCAGGCTCTCATCTCTTTAATCTTATATCTCTCATTTCTCAATTCTCATTTCTCAATTCTCAATTCTCAATTCTCCTAAGCCCCTCTTTAAAAATAATCAGGTTTATGTTAGATTAGATTATCTATTTTTAAAGGGTAACAGAATGAAAAAAGCTGATGCATTCAAGAATGCATGTAAAAATATAAAACTTCTATTATTCGACTGCGACGGTGTTTTAACTGATGGCCGCATAGTTTTAGGCAACGACGGTATTGAACTCAAGTTCTTTTCTACCTTTGACGGAATGGGCTTAAAGATTTGGCACATGGCAGGTCTTGCTGCCGGCTGCATCACAGGCAGAGCTTCTGGTGCTCTTACAAAGCGCGCTCAGGAACTCAAGTTCGACGAACTGCATCAAAACATAGCAGACAAAAACGAAACTCTTGATTCCATAATGAAACAAAGAGGTTTAAAACCAGAAGAAGTTGCATATATAGGCGATGATATAAACGATTTGCCGGTGGGCACAAAAGTAGGTCTGTTCTTTGTTCCCGCAAATCATCACGAAGTTATAAGACCTTACGCAGACTACATTCTTTCAAGAAAAGGCGGTTTTGGTGCTGTTCGTGAAGCAATAGACATTATTCTGACTAATAAAGGCTTATTAGAAGATTTAGTAAAATCCTTTGCAGATAGATGATTAAAGAGAAACTTAAAACAATAAGAAGAACGATACGCTACTACCTAATACGTCTATTAATAGGCAGTATGCGGCTTCTTCCTATTACAAAAATACCAAAACTAAAGCTTTTGCTCATAAAAGCCATCAAAACCTTTGGTAAAAAAGAAATAAACAAGGCTTACGAGCTTCTTCCTGCTGAATTTGCCGACAGAAAAGACAGAATAATTCACGGAATGATTGAAAACGTAGCTTTGAATGTTCTTGAAATAATTTATTACGAAAAACTTATCAAGGCTAATCCCGATTTTTGCAAATTTGAAAACTGGGAAATAATCGATAATATAAAAAAGCAGGGCAAAACGCCGCTGCTGTTAGTCGGTCATTTCTGTGATTGGGAAGTAATGGGATATGAGCTTGTTAAAGCTGGTCTAGACCTGACAGTTATAGCCAGACCCAACAATCTTCAGAAAATGACAGAGTTTATAAACGGCTTGAGAAAGAAGCATAACCTAAAAGTGGTCATGCAAAACAACATTATGGAAGCCATCAAACTGCTTCATAACAATATGCCTGTTGCTATTCTTTCTGATTTAAATGCAAGGGAATGGGGCTATCAGGTTGACTTCTTCGGCCGCAATGCTTCTTTTTACAGCGCTCCTGTAATTATTTCAATCAGGAGCGGAATGCCGCTGATTCCGGTTTTCCCGGAAAGACAGCCTAATGGAAATATAGTGTTCAAGGTTTTCCCACCTATAGTATGGGAAAAAGGCGAAAGCATGAGACAACGCGTGCAAAAATACGCAAAAGTTTATGAAAAAGAATACCGCAAGAGACCTGATTTATGGTTCTGGTTCCATGACAGATACTCTTATGCAGAAATGGGAAAAACAAGATGATTAAAAATATTTTTTCCAGTTTCTGGTTCTGGGGCATTCTGTTGATTGCTTTCGTAACAATAATTCTTTGGGATGACAGCATTGAAGAAGGCGCAAAAGGCACTTATGTCAAACACAAAATGACTTTGAATAATGTCAATTTCAGTCAGATAGATAATGGTTTTGAGCACGCAAGAATGTATGCAACTATCTGCGAGATGGATGACAGCCAAACCAATATGGAAGCCAGAGACATTAAAGTTTTATTCTTCAAAGAAGATGTTGCAACCTTTACAGGCAGACTAATAGCTGCCAGTGCAACCAAAACACCATTTGAAGCTAAATTTTATGGTGACGTAAGACTTTGGGATACAGATAACGAACGCATGAGAACCGAAGAAATGCGGTATCTGTTCAACAGAAAAGAATTAAGCACCCAAAAACCAATAACAGTATGGAAAGACAACGCTGTCCTTACTGGTCTTGGCATGACTTACAACACAGAACGTAAAGAAATTACAGTCAACCAGCAGGTTGTTATCAGACTATGGGAAGAAAAAAAAGAAGAACCCAAGCCTATGAATGACATAGACCCGGTTAGCGGTTTACCGGTAGCCGAGCCGATAGATAAAATACTAAACAATATTAACAAATCTGACGCTAATAATAATGGAATAGTAAAAGCATCTGAAACTCAGACTATTTCAAACAATACAACATCTAGCGCGAGCCAGACAAATCTTGTAACCCAGGAAACAAATAAATGAAAAAAATAATTACGAATATTCTGCTGCTCTCATTTTTAATGATTGTTTCAGCTCTTCCGCAAATAAAGGCACAGACTACTATATCTACCGGTGATATGGTCATTACAAGCAAGCTTATGACCTTCCACAACGGTATTTATGTTGCTAGAGGCGGAATAAAAGCTGAGCAGAAAGACAGCACAATGACTGCTGACCGTGGCATTTACGATCAGGAATTAGAAGTTGTTAAAGCTATAGATAACGTTAAAGTTACTCAGCCTGACACAGTGTTAACAGCAGACTATTTGGAAGCCTACCCCAAAGAAGACAGACTTTTAGCCCGAGGCAACCCGAAAGTCACAAGAATAATTGAAAGAAATAAAGATGATTCCGAAGGAAAAGGTTCAAAAACAAGAATTATTCTTACCTGCAATGAAGTAGAATCTTTCAATAAAGAAGACAGATTCTTAGCAAAAGGCAACGTAAAAGTCATTGAAGTTGAATATAGAGAAAGTGAAACTGAAGAAGAAGCTGCAGAAAACGAAAAGAAGCCTATAACTCAAATTACCTGCGAATACATGGAAATGTTTTCCAAAGAAGAAAAGGCTATATGTAGAAACAACGTTGAAATTATAACAGAAACTCTGACAGCCACCGGCGACAAGGCAATTTACCTTAATCTTTCAAGCCAGGTTACAATAGTTGGTCATGCCCATGCACAGCAGGTTTCTAAAGAAAAAGGCACCAACAAGAATCAGACTTCTGAGCTATTCGCCAACAAAATTCTTTATTATCCTGACGAAGAACGCACTATTGCAGTAGGCAACGTTCATGCCACAGTTTACCCAGGTTCTGACAGCGGCAAGAAAGACAAAGATAAAGACAAAAAGAAAGATAAAAAGAAGAAAAAGAAAAAAGCCAAAAAGACTGAAGAAGATGATATAGACGGAGAAGAAGCCGGCATAGACGAAAATCTGCAGGATGTTCCAGCAGGCGACTTAACTGAAATTGGCGGAGACAATAAAGATGAGTGAAGAAAGAAATAATTCGATAATTCCTGAACCTTCTCCAGAAGAAGCAAACAACGAAGCCAACTTTGAAAAACTGCCTGAAAACACAGACCCAAATATAGACACTATTACAGTTCAGGGTGTCTGCAAAACCTATAAGGGCCGCAAAGTCGTTGACCATGTTTCCCTTAACATAAAAAAAGGTGAAATAGTTGGACTTTTAGGGCCAAACGGAGCCGGGAAAACCACAACTTTTTATATGGTAGTTGGTCTTGTAAAGCCTGATGAAGGCTGTGTTCTCTATAACAATCAAAATATTACAAAAAAGCCATGTATCAGCGTGCAAGAATGGGAATCGGCTATCTGCCGCAGGAAGCCAGCGTTTTCAGAAAACTTACTGTTAAAGAAAATATATGGCTTATTCTTGAAAACATCGACATCAGCAACAAAGAACGTAAAGAACGTCTAGACATGCTCATAGAAGATTTGGATATCGGAAGAATTGCCGACAGCCTTGGTTATGCTTTATCAGGCGGTGAAAGACGCCGCGTTGAAATTGCCCGTGCTTTGGCTGCCGAACCTAGCTTTATTCTGTTGGACGAACCCTTTGCAGGGGTTGACCCTATCGCTGTTGCTGATATTCAAAGTATTGTATTGAAGCTTCAAAAGAAGGGGCTTGGTCTTCTGATAACAGACCATAACGTTAGCGAAACTCTTGCAATAGTTGACAGAGCTTATATTCTAAGCCTTGGGAAGATTCTTGTTTCAGGTTCGGCTCAGTTTGTTGCCGAAAATGAAACTGCCAGAAAATTCTATCTTGGAGACCGTTTCAAATTAGATCAGATTAATAAGAAAGAATAATAGTTAATGCTTTATATAATTGTTTCTATAGTTATAAGCGGTGTAATAGCCTACCTTGGCGATGCCTTGGGCACCTTGGTAGGGAAAAAGCGTCTCAGTCTTTTTGGCATGAGACCGAGATTCACTGCGCTTTTTGTAGCTATATCGACAGGCATAATTATTACGCTTTCTACTTTCGGTATTGGAATGATGCTATCTGATGACGTCAGATTGGCACTTTTCTCTATTGAAAAACTGAAAAAAGACATAGATACACTTCAAGCTGAATCAGCAGCTCTTTCAGAAATAAAGACAAAATTAGAAAACGAAAAAAATATTCTTTCTGCTGATGTAGAAAGGCTTACAACCCAGGTTAAGATTAAGGAGACAGAAAGCGTTGCTTTCAGAAAAGACGAACCTCTGGCTATTACCGTTATTAAGGCTGGTCAGGAGCCCAAAGAAGTCATGAAGTCTATTACTAATCTGATAATTCAGTTGTCAGACCATGTAAGAAGAAGAAATGTTGTTGTAAAGCCTGAAATCGAGTTTTTCACAGAAAACAAAGACCAGCTCAACATGATGGCAAACCATATAGCCAGTTCCAGCAGTGATTTAGTTGTTGGCGCAATAGCAGCAGAAAACATTATAGCCGGTGAAGAGCTCGGCAACGTCAGATTCATTATTCTGCCCAACGATTTGATATTCCACAAAGACCAGCAGATTGCCTCTATGGAAATAGACGGCACCTTGGATAGAGCTGAAATAGCTCGAATAATGCAGAATTTCATGGATGAAATCAACCATGAAGTTGTTAATGTTGGAATGATAGCAAACCCGCTTACAGGTAGTTTCGGAAGCATGTCCTACGGTTCTATGCTATCTTTCTATGATATGGTCAACAAAATCAAGGAACTTAACCGCAAGATAATTTTAATCGCGGTAGTTCCAGAAGACATCTACGCCATAGGCCCATTAAACGTTGTATTCAGATTTGAAGAAACAGGCGAAAATCTTTTCAGCACAGACCCCAATGCTATTGCATCTACAACACCTAAGGTAAATTCAGAAATAGCTTCCTTCACATCTGAAACTCTTGCCCCTACCCCGGTGCCAGATTCAGTTCCAACCACAGCTTCCGACAGCCTCACCAATCAGTAACTGTGAACTGAATCCTGGTGACCAATATCAACAACAAAAGAGACAAAGCCTTTTTCTATTTTACTTTAAGTATTAAATAATATAAAATAATCCATATAGATAAAACTACCAAAAAGGAAAAGGAGTGTCTTATGACCCAAAAAGGTAAAAAGGCGTTTCTTTCTGGAAACGCAGCTATTGCCAGAGGCGCATGGGAAGCCGGAATCAGATTTGCTTCTGCTTATCCAGGAACCCCATCTACTGAAATTCTTGAGTTCTTAGGCAAATACGATGAAGTTGATGCACAGTGGGCTGTTAACGAAAAGACAGCTATGGAAACAGTTATTGGTGCTGCTTATGCTGGCGCCCGTTCCATTTGTGCACAGAAGCACGTCGGTTTAAACGTTGCTGCTGACCCTTTTTTTACATCTTCTTATACTGGAATCAACGCTGCTTTGATTATAGTTACCGCTGATGACCCAGGCCTTCACAGTTCTCAGAACGAACAAGACAACCGCAACTATGCAAGAATGGCTAAAATGCCTCTTTTTGAGCCAACTAACAGCCAAGAAGCAAAAGACATGGTTAAAGCTGCGGTAAAAATATCTGAAGAATATGATACTCCTGTTATAATACGCACCACCACTAGAGTTTCCCATTCTGAAGGCGTAGTCGAATTAGGTGATAGAGAAACTGCTCCCGAACGCGAATTCGAACGCAACATGGGCAAGTATTGCGTATTACCAGCTATTGCCAAACAGCTTCACGAAAAAGTTGAAGCAAGAACAGCAAAATTAGAAAAACTCAGCAATAATTGCGAATTTAACCGCATAGAAAAAGGCGATAAAAAGCTTGGCATTATCACCTCTGGAATCAGCTACCAACATGCGAAAGAAGTTTTTCCAAATGCTTCTTTCTTAAAAGTTGGAATGAGCTGGCCCTTCCCAACAGAACTCTTCAAAAAATTTGCTGCAACAGTAGACCAGGTTGTAGTAATTGAAGAAAACGACCCATTCTTGGAAATGGCTGTCAGAGCCGCTGGCATAAACTGCATCGGCAAAGACAGAATTCCAGCATGCAGCGAATTGAACCCGGATATTATTTATGACGCATTAAAAGAATTTTCAGATAAAGAGCCCTTAAAATCTGCAAAATTAACTTCCGGAATAAAGATTCCTGTAAGACCACCAGTATTATGCCCCGGCTGCCCCCATCGTGGCGTTTTCTATACTCTTAGAAAGCTGAACTGCACAGTTACAGGCGATATCGGCTGTTACAGCCTCGGCGCTCTTGCTCCACACAATGCTATGCATTCTATAGTCTGCATGGGTGCTTCTATTACAAATGCTCTCGGCATGGAAAAAGCCATGAAAGACAAGATTCACGGCAAGCTTGTTGCTGTAATCGGCGAATCTACTTTCATGCATTCTGGCATGACTGGTCTGTTAGACACCGTTTACAACAAAGGCCGCCATGTTACTATTATTCTCGACAACTCAATTACTGCTATGACCGGTCATCAGCCGAATCCAGCAAGCGGCAAGACTTTAAAAGGCGAACCAGCAAAAGCAGTTAACTTAGAAGCTGTCTGCAAGGCTCTCGGTGTAGATCATGTAGCTTGTGTAGACCCGTTCGACCTAAAAGCTTTGGAAGAAACCATAAAAACCGCTTTGGCAGACCCGTCTCCAAGTGTAGTCATTACAAAGCGCCCCTGCTTCCTCTTGAAGAGCTATAAGCCCAAAACTTACAAAGTCAGTATCAACAGAGACAAGTGCGTAAAATGCGGAATGTGCATGAAACTTGGTTGCCCCGCATTAGAAATCAGCCCAGAAGACGGAAAGACCGTGATCAACTACGCTCTTTGCGTTCACTGCGGTCTTTGCGCAAAGGTCTGCAAACCGGCTGCGATTACTCAAGCTACTGAGGAGGCTAAATAATGACTACTACTAATATTCTACTTTGCGGTGTAGGCGGACAAGGAACTTTATTAGCCAGTAATCTTATCGCTGACTGCGCTATGAAAGCTGGTTTTGATGTTAAGAAATCTGAAATTCACGGAATGGCCCAGCGCGGCGGAAGCGTCGTAAGCCATGTTCGTTTCGGCGATAAAATTGCTTCTCCTATTATCAGAAAAGGCGAAGCTGATATAGTCCTTTCTTTCGAAGAATTAGAAGCTATCAGATGGGCCGAATTCCTTAAACCCGATGGAATCGTAATTACAAACGCCCAGAAGATTCTTCCAATGTCTGTTTCTGCAGGCAGTGAAAAATACCCCGAAAACATTCCTGAAATACTGAGCCAAAGCTCAATAGCCAACATTTGTGTTGATGCTATCGGTAAAGCTACAGAACTTGGCAATCAGAAATGCTTGAACGTAGTTCTACTTGGTGTGCTTGCCCACAAGCTGACTATGATAGACTCTAAACTCTGGGTTGAAAGCATAAAGGAAAAAGTTCCTCAGAAACTCTTAGACCTCAACCTTAAAGCCTTCGAAGCCGGCTGGGCAATGGCCTAATTTTGGTTGGTAGTATGAATTGGATGAGTTGGCGACGAAGTCGCCAACTCATCCAGTTAAAATAAAGAAAAACAATGAATGGTTTTGATTTTGAAAATGATATAATACCTTTTTTTATTGTTTTCTTTTCAATGCTTCTAGCTCTTTTTGTTCCTTTATATTTCACTTTTAAAAAAGAAATAAAAAGACGTAGAGAAATAGAAGCCTATTGTAAAAAGAATGGTTTTGACTATTTTAAAGAAGCAAAAGATATTCCTAGCTCTGTTTATTCATTCCAACTAATGCAAAGAGCTTATGGACAAAAGATTGACGAAATCAAAGGGAATCGCGACGGCTATGATTTCTATATATTTGAAAACCTCCAGGGGTCAGGCCAACATCGTCAGAGCGAAACTTTTTGTCTGTTTACTAATAAAAACATGGATTTACCCCAGTTTTATCTTAGGGAGAAAAATACCCTTACAGATTCAATAGGTAAAGTATTTGGAATGGAAGACATAGAATTTAAAGAAACAGGATTTTCAACAAAGTTTCTATTACAAGGAAAATCAGAAGAATCAATAAGAGAATTTTTTAATGAGAATGTAAGAAAAGTTTTTATTAAGTTCTTTGTAAGAAATGACAAATATGAAGGACAACAGAATTACTTTTTGCTGTCTGTTCCAGGTAGACGTGAATTAAACGACAAGATTAACTTAATGTACAGAGCAGCAAATATATTAAACAATATTTTCCCCAAGAATCCCCAGGACTGAAATTTGTGTTAATATTAGTAATTACAAAATAATAATAATTAGTAGAGGAAAAAAGATGAATGTTCTAGTAGTGGGCGGTACAGGATTTTTTGGAATTCCAATGGTTGAAAAATTAATTGCTGATGGACATGATGTCACAATTGCAACTAGAGGAAAAACCAAGCATCCTTTTAAAGATTCAACTAAACAAATAATAATGGATCGCACAGATTATGAAAGTGTTAAAAAAGCATTATCTGACAGAGAGTTTGATGTAATTATTGATAAAATTGCGTTTTGTTCAAATGATGTTAAGAATCTGCTAGAAAATGTTCGCTGCAAAAAATATATCCAAATGTCTTCTGGTTCTGTATACTACGAAACTCAAGGAATAATAAAGGAAGAAAGTTTTAATACATGTGAGCATAAGCTTGTCTGGATGAATTTCAGCATTAATGATTATGATGAATGTAAGCGCCAGGCAGAAAGAGCAGCTTTGGAATATTTAGATATTTCTCAGTGCATATTTGTGAGATATCCGGTTGTAATGGGGCCTCATGATTATACAGGAAGATTGAAGTTTTACATTGACCACATTTTAGAAGAAAAACCAATGAATGTCGATGACCTTGATTGTCCAATAGCTTTTATTCATGAAAAAGAAGCGGGCAACCTTATTGCTCACCTTGTTAACCAAAAGATTAATGGGGGTATAAATGGAAGTTCCAAGGGAATGATTTCAACTCGTGATATCATCAAACATATTGAGACAAAAACAGGTAAGAAAGCAATATTAGACCCAAATGGTGATTTTGCTCCATATAATGGATATACTGAAAAGCTATCCTTTGACACAACAAAAGCAGAATCAACAGGCTTTCAATTCTCAAATATAGATACTTGGATTTATGATTTGCTAGATTGGTATTTGGAAAATTAATAACGCCAAGCAAAGCTCCCCCACGAATGGTGGGGGAGCTGTCACGAAGTGACTGAGGGGGCTGATTGCGTAGCAATCAGAGGCGGTGTGATAGGTTTTGGATTTGCTACAATAAAAACTATTTATTATTTTCTATAACTATTTTACCATCTATAACTTCTTTTACAGTGAATTTTTCACCTTCAGGAATATTGTAATCCTCATATAAAGCATAAACATCGCCATCAATAATAGCCACTTTTTTATCTTCTATTAATTTAATTGTTCCTTGATGTCCAGGAAGATTATATACTCCTGCTTTATAAACATCTTTGGCTAGCCATTTATCAATGATATATAATTTTAATTTTTTCCAAACTGAAACATATATAATAAAAAAGATAAAGAAAAAAATGAGCGTAAGTGTAATATTTATTAACGGCTCATAATTCAAAGTATTATAAAAGGCAAAGCTAAATAATACAATTGCTAAAACAGTTGGCAAATCAGTGAGAAAGAAGATATCCACTAAGATAAGAATTATTCCAATAAATACTAAAGACATTCCTATAGACATTTTTCTTCCCCTTTGCCTTTTAATTATTTTAATAATATAAATATTCTAAGAACGACAGGATTATTTCTGTCGTTCTTAGAATTTCGTTTTTTTATTTAAACTTTACTGTTTATGGTTAAGATTGTAACTTTCAAGAATAGTCTGAACATTGGCCGGTAGAAATACCTTGCTAGACGGACTTTGAGAAATGCTTTTGTAGCCCTCAAGAATTTTATCAATCATTAGAAGTTTGCTAACCTGGTCAGGACCTAATGTTTCAGAAAGTTTATTTATATATTCAGCTTCAGCATCAGCTTTAATTTTTATGGCATAGGCTTCTGCTTCGGCTGTTTTCTTTCTGGCTTCAGCAATACCTTCAGCTTCTAAAACTGCTGCACGGCGCTTGCGTTCAGCGGCCATTTCCATTCTCATAGCATCAGCAGTATCATCAGTAGTCTTTAATTCCTGAATTTCTACACGACTGATTGAAACTCCCCATTTGGTAGAGATGTCTAGGAGACTAGCAGCAACTCTTTCTGAAAGCTCACGTCTAGAACTCAAAACCTGGTCTAGAGAAAGTTTGCCTATTTCTGCTCTAAGAGCGTTAAGACAAGAATCTATTAAAGAACGAGGCAGAATATCAACTTCGAATAAAGCCTTTGCAACATCTATTATTCTCCAATAAATGGCAGCGTCGATTGTTACAGGAACATTGTCTTTTGTGTGACATTCTTTTGGTTTTGTATCTATTATCTGTTCTGTAAGTTCAATATAGCAGCCTTCTTTGTTGGCAATATTGCCCCAGTTAACATAATATACAGATTCTAAATAAGGAATTCTTGCATGAAGACCTTGAGTCAGCAGTCTGGAAAACTTACCGAAACGTGTTAAAGCAACGACATGACTTTGTGGAACTTGAAAGAAAACCTGCATTATTTATCCTCACTTCTCAAAACATTTACTTGATACTAACAGATTTTATTAGAATGTACAATAGTTTTTAAATCATCTCACAGGGCAGACACAAACTTTTTTCAGTTTAAATCATCCAAACAGGTACAATAAAATTATTCCTATCTATAAAAGATAAATCAGATTTCATACAAATAATTGCACCTTTTGAGCAAGGAACAGATGAGTTTTTTAAAAGATCAAACACTTTTGTTAATTCTTTGCTTGGATTAGATGTCTTTTTTATTTCTATTGGATTAATAACTCCATCATGCTCTAATATTAAATCTATTTCTTTTGCATCTTTGTCTCGGTAATAATAAATGAAAGGCTCTTTCCCTGAATTCAAAAATGTCTTAATAATTTCAGAAACAACATAATTTTCTAAAACAGCACCATTCATAGCACCGCTTTCTAATGTTTCTGCACTACTCCATTTTGTTAAATAACAAATTAAGCCTGTATCATAGAAATAGAGTTTAGGGGCTTTTACTAACCGCTTTAATAAATTATTTGAAAAAGGATGCAGATAAAAGATTATGCCTAATGATTCTAGCAAACCAAGCCAATTTTTAGCCTGTTTTTGGTTTATATCAGCATCTCTTGAAATATCAGCAACATTTAATAACTGACCACACCTAGCAGCAACAGAGGTAATAAAACGGAAAAATTTTAAAGAATCAATGTTATCAACAAGTTCTTTAACATCTCTTTCTATATATGTATTTAAATAACTACTATAAAAAATCTGACTGTTTGTATTTTTATGACTAATTATTGCAGGCATGGAACCAGCAAATATTCGTTTGAAAATATCTGTAGTATCAGCTTCTTTCCTTTCGTTTTTTCTAGCCAAAAGTAAATCAGTATCTAATATAAAAGGGGTTGAATTTCCACCGTTAATTTCTGCCTGTGATAATGAAGATAATGAAAGAAGAGCTACCCTTCCTGCAAGAGATTCTTGAACACCACGCATTAGCTTAAAAATTTGCGAACCAGTTAGCCAAAAATCACCTGGATTTCCATTTTTATCAACGTGAATTTTAATATAAGTAAATAACTCTGGGGCATACTGAACTTCATCAATAAGAATAGGTGGCTTATGTAACTGCAAAAACAATTCAGGGTCAGTTTTCGCAAGATTTCTGTCGTTTAAATCATCTAAAGAAATATAGCTTCGGTTGGTTTTCTCCA
>JAFXRA010000080.1 GCA_017526725.1 Candidatus Rifleibacteriota bacterium | reverse complement strand
TCGCCAAGGGAACAGACAATACCTTATGGGCTGATGCAGACTTCACTAAAGGTATTGACCTTGCAGAACTTGAAGAAGCTTATAAGAATGGCAGTCTGTTAATCAACGATAACGGTGTTTTCTCAAAGGCCGTTGTCTATGATGATGGTACTATCAAGACTATGGGCCAGTCAGGTTTAGTAAGTTGGACTGCAAAAGAAGCTCTTAAAGCAACTGGCGTAGCTGCTGAAGTACAGGGTAAAGAAATGTTCGAATATACTGTATCGCAGCTTCAGTATGCCGATGTTGCTGTAGCTAATGGCGCTATTACTGGTACTCTGAAATATGTCAGCACGGGTTCGTTAGCTGAATATTGGGGTCCTGGTTACTTCCTTGCTTTGAAGTTTACTGCTTCTGAGTTAGCAACTTCAATTAAGGTTGGTTTAGAGCCAAGCGCTGGTTCAGGATTAGTTGAAATCATTGGTGATCCAGATATGGATGGTGCTTTCAAGATTTCTAACAAGAACCTGCAAAAATTCAAGGTTATCACAACTGATGGTGAAACAAAGTTCACAGAATACTTTGATCTCTCTGGTCTGACTTTAGAAGAACCAGAGACCGTTGACGAGGCAGAACCTCAGGCTGAAGTGCTCTCAACTCAGACAGCTGAGGAACCAAATTTGGATCTCGGCGGTAACGACGATAACAACAGCGAACCTACCGAGCCAACACTTTAAAATTCAAAATAGAGGGAATTTATGGCTAAATGGAGCGGAAAGATAGGCTTTTGTGTGCCTAAAGAAACTGATGTCGACGTATGGACAGAGGAAATTATCGAGCATGCCTATTATGGGGATGTCTTACGTAATAGCAAATCACCATATGACAATGAACGGGTTAACTCCGGGTTCAATGTCTCAAATCGGATTAGTTTCGTTGCTGATCCATACGCCAGAGAAAACTTCTATCGGATGAAGTACATCACATTCATGGGTACGAAATGGATCATCACAGATGCTGAAGTGGAGAATTACCCAAGAATTGTTGTAAGTTTAGGAGGTTTATGGAATGGCTCGTGATCGAAGAAATTTGTCACAGATATTTCGTGAAAAGCTGAATGTTAAGCATGTGTACTATCAGCAGCCAGCTCCTAATATGTTGCAGTACCCTTGCGTTATCTATGAATTAGATCGTAGGGATACTATTCATGCAGACGATCGTGTGTATAGAGACATGAATCGTTTTACTGTAACGCTGATTGGTAAAGATGTCGACAATGATGCTTTGTATGACAAAATGCTAGAAATACCATATTGTCAGTCAGAGCGTCGCTTTGTTAATGACGGTCTTTACCATGATGTGTTCACTATCTATTACTAATTTATGGAGGAATGAATACATGGCAAAATTAGTATGGGACCAGGTTGGTGAGAAAGTTTACGAAACTGGTGCGGATCATGCAGTTCTTTACCTCGTTGATACGAATAATAAATATTCTAAAGGCGTAGCTTGGAATGGTTTGTTAGGTTTCGACGAGAGCCCATCAGGTGCTGAACCAACAAAATTATGGGCTGATAACATCAACTATGCGACAATGCTGTCAGCAGAAGAGTACGGTGGAACTATCAGAGCTTATACATATCCGGATGACTTTGCAGAATGCAATGGCGAAGCTGAATTAGCTAGTGGCGTTACAATTGCCCAGCAGGAACGTAAAGTATTTGGGTTCAGCTACAGAACAAAAGTTGGTAATGATACTGCTGGTGATGCTTATGGTTATAAATTACATTTAGTTTATGGCTGTAAAGCAAAGCCATCTTCTGAAACTCATGATACAGTAAATGACTCACCATCAGCCGTTGAAATGTCTTGGGAAATTTCTTGTACTCCAGTACCAGTAACAGGCTTTAAGCCTACTTGTGTATTGGAAATTGATAAAACCAAGTTAGATACCAATGGTCTTACCGATTTAGCAACTCTGGAAAATGCTTTATATGGCACAGATGCTTCTGGGCAGACAGAAGGCACAATAGCTAGACTGCCTTTACCAGATGAAATCAATTATTTGTTTGAGAATCACGCATTCCCAAGCTAGAAATCTTATTAAGAGTCTCTCGGTTTAAAATACTGGGAGGCTCTTTTATATTCCAAATTCAATGAAAGGAGTAATTCGGAATGTTAAAGAAAACTATAAAATATGAAGATTACGACGGGAACAAGAGAGAGGAAGAATTCTATTTTAACTTGAGTAAAGCTGAACTAGTCGAAATGGGTCTTTCACAAGACGGCGGTTTGGATAAGTTTTTGAAAAGAATTATTCAAGAACAGAACGCTCCAGAAATTGTAAAAATGCTAAAAACAATATTGCGTAAAGCATACGGTGAGAAATCTGATGATGGGAAAGTTTTGCTTAAGTCTGACGAGATTTCACATAAATTTGAATGCACAGAAGCATACAGTGACTTGTTTATGGAGATATTTTCAACTCCTGAAGCGGCTATTGCTTTTTTCACAGGAATTATGCCTTCAGATATGCGAGCTGAAATAGAAAAGAATATGCGTGAAGAAGTAAATGTTCAGCAAGGTTAAATATTAATGCTGGATATTACAATTCCTTCAGTAGAAGGTTTTGATGAGAAAACTAATAAATTTGTTGAATATATACCAGAAACGCGTATTCAATTAGAACACTCTTTAATTTCATTGTCGAAATGGGAAGCTCGTTGGAAAAAACCTTTTTTGAGTAAAAATGAAAATAAAACTCAGGAAGAGTTATTGGATTACATAAAATGTATGTGTTTAACATCTGGCGTAGACTCAAAAGTTTTTGAATATATGCCATCTTCGGTTTTTAATAAGATCGTTGCATATATTGAAGATCCTATGACAGCTACTACATTTTCAAAGCAAGATAAAAGTGGTTCTGAAAAAATAGTAACTAATGAAATCATTTATTATTGGATGATTACATTAAATATTCCATTTGAATGCCAAAAATGGCATTTAAATAGACTTTTAACTTTAATTAGAGTTTGTTCAGAAAAGAACGCTCCGTCAAAGAAGATGTCACAAAGAGAAACGGTATCCAGATACAAAGCACTAAATATGCAAAGAAGAGCACAATTAAACAGTAGAGGGTAATTTGTTATGATTAAGTTTTCCGTAAAAGGAGATTGGTCTAGAACGAATCGATTTTTAGAAAGAGCTCTTGAATATGCGAAACTTGGTGAACTGGATAAATATGGCAGAAAAGGTGTAGAAGTTTTAGCTGACGCTACCCCTAGAGATACTGGCAAAACTGCAGAATCATGGTATTACAAAGTTACGCACTATCGGGATGGTGCTAAAATCGAATGGTTTAATTCAAACCAAAATCAAGGAATACCAATCGCCATACTTATTCAATATGGGCATGCTTTTCAAAATGGCGAGTATTTTGAAGGGCTAGATTTTATAAACCCGGCTTTACGTCCGGTGTTTCATGCTATAGCGGAAGACGCTTGGGAGGAGTTAGTGAATGGCTAGAAGTATTGATGAACGAATAGTCCAAATGACATTCAATAACCAGGATTTTGAGCGTAATGCTAAGCAGAGTATTAATACATTAGAAAAATTAAATGACGCTGTAGATCCAAATGCATTTCAGAGTGGGCTGAGCGCAATTGAAAGAAGCGCTATGAGATTTGATTTAGATCCGATAACAAGATCTGTTCAAAGCATAACAGACTCAATGGGAACATTCGAGCAAATTGCTCTTGGCGCTTTGATAAATATTGGGCAAAAAGCGAGTGATTTAGGTATACGACTTGTAAAAAGTTTAAGTATTGATCAAATAACTAACGCTTGGCAGAAATACGCAGATGCTATTGCTTCACAGCAAACTATTATGTCAGCTGTTGCTGGTAAGAAAAATCCAATAACGGGCGAAGTATACGATATTGAGGGCATTACCGATAGAATTGGCAAACTTCAGTGGTATACTGATGAAACCTCATATAATATTTCTCAGATGACTAATGCAATTGGTAGTTTTACTTCTGCCGGTATTGATTTGGATGAAGCTACTCAAGCAATTGTAGGTATTTCTAATGCGTGTGCGGATGCGGGTGTTTCTACAGAAAAAGCGGGTTCCGCGTTTGATGGTTTTTCAAAAGCAATAGGTAGTGGGTATATGAGCCTGAGCGTTTGGAACAACCAATTAAAAACTTCGGGAATAACTAATTCAGAGCGATTCAAGCAATCGCTAATTGATGCGGCAGTTGAAGTTGGAACACTTAGAAAAGAAATTGATAAAACCGGCAAAGCCTTATATTTTACAACTAGCAAAGGTGGAGGAAAATCAGGCTTAGAAGTTACAATAGCAAATATAGGTGACGCCTTTAAAAAAGGGCAATGGGCGACTTCTGAAGTTATTATAAACGCGTTAGACAGCTATTCAGATACAGTAGATCGTATTTATGACATGGTTAATAGAGGTGAATTCGACACCGCTTCTGAAGCAATTGCATCTTTAACTGAAGAATACACCAAAGCTGGAAAAGAAATACCAAAATCTTTAGCTGCTTTTATGAGAGCTCAAGAAGCAATTTCATTTGAGCAAGCAATACAATCTGTAAAGGACGCTGTTTCTTCAAAATGGAGCAGAACATTCGAATTACTATTTGGTAATTACGAAGAAGCAAAGGTGTTATGGACTTCATTAGCCAATGAAATGTGGGAATGGTTCGCGTCTACTGGTGATGTACGTAATATTTTACTGGAATCATGGCATGAATCTCCTTCTTTGATAAGTAAGATTAATGAGCGAATTGAAATTTTAAATAAAAACGCATCACATGGTGTCGATGTTTCGGATTTTATTTCACAATTAGAAAAAGAAAAAACCGCTGTAGAGGAACTTTATGCAGCTATTGATTCAGGTGATGATAAAACGATTGTGGATGTTTGGAAGAAAAATCGAGAAGAACTTTCCAAATATTACAGCATGATACCGGATGTAACTAGATGGAATCAAGAGTTAGGTTTATCATTGAATGAGATAGAAGCTTTAAGTAATGCAATAAAGAAAAATGTAGATACTCGAACAGGGTATCAGATCTTTATTGAAAGTATTACTAAAGGTTTGGAAAATATTACGAATATTATAAATGCGTTCAGAGAAGCATGGTCTGAAGTATTTGCAGAAATAATGCCTTCTCATTTGATAGATATAACTAAGAGTTTTGAAAATTTTATTGATTTTATATCATTAGGTGAAAGCCAACTTAGCCAGTTAAAAGATATGGTAAAAGGTTTCATATCTCCAATATCTGTTTTGGCTAATGCGATAAAAATTCTTTTTACAGATTTTGTAGTTCCTTTAAGTAGAGAAATACGGCCGATAATAAAAGATATTCTTGGTTTGTTTGAAGACGTTTCAGATAGTTTATTTAAAGTTTCTAATACTGCTAATAGCAAAGGGCTTATTAGATTCAGAAGTATGTTAGCAAGTATTGTGAAACTTTTAAAACCAATAATAGATATTTTAGCCACAGTTGTTCATTGGGTAAGAGAATTATTTAGTAGTATTGCTGATGGTTTTTCTGATTCCGTAAAACTTAATACTGCTAACGGCCCAGCAGCTATATTGGGCGCTTTTATCGATAGATTAACAAAAATATTTGAAAGAATCAGAGATTTTGTCAAAGGTTCGTCATCCATAATAGACAATTTAGGCAATTTTGTTGGAAAAGCATGGGACTTTGTGCAAAATACATTTTTAAAATTAACAAAAGGTCTAAATTCAGTTATCGGAGAAAGCAATTTAAACATTGGAGGTTTGGTTGCTTGGACGATGGCTATACAAAAATTCTTTGATATTAAATGGAATAATGAAAGAATTGGTGGTTTAGCTAATAATTTTAAAGTGCTAAAAAACATTTTTGCAGCTCCTGGAAAAGTATTAGAGTCTATAAAGACTGTATTTGGCACTATAAAAGATTCCATTGGAACAATAGCTGATTATGCGAGTGGAATGTGGAATGAAGCATTTGCTTCGAGTATTAGGCAAGTAGCATATGGAATGCTAGCAATTGCTGGCGCTATTTGGGTCATTGCATCTATAAATCAAGGCGATTTAAACAAGGCCTTAAAAGCAATTGCCGGTATTGGTATGGTATTTGGAGCATTACTTTTATTTATAGACAAGCTATCTAGAAATAAAGTAAAAACACTCCCAACAACCGGCGCTGGCAAGATGGGTATATTTTCTACTATAAATAACTTTACTCAAATGTTTACAGTTGCTGACACAGCTGTCAATATTATGGCAATTTCATTGGGTATGGTGGCAATTTCTGGTGCTTTAAAATTAATAAGTGGTATCGATCCTACGCAATTAATGGCAGGGTTAACAGCTTTATCGTTGATGATGCTATTTGTGTATAAATTTATTGAAAGTATAAATGCACTTGAGCAAAGGAATATTACCATTAAAAAAGGTTTATTTGGCCAAAAAACAGCGAATTCGCAAACTGGTGGAGCATTAAAAGGAATTGGCGGAATGGTCATTTCTATGGGGATTGGATTAATCACCATTGCGGGCGCTTTGAAAATGCTTTCTTCAATTCCAATGGCTGAATTATGGAACGGCGTAGCAGTTGTAGCATCAATAATTACAGCAATTGGAGCATTTGCGGTTTTGGTAACCAAATATTCAATTTCTGATGAAAAAGGTAAGATATTTGTAAATTTAGGTAAGTCAATAATAAAAATTGGAGCTGGATTATTAGTAATTGCAGCCGCAGTAAAATGGTTATCAACGATTCCTGCCGAAGGGATGGCAATCGCTTTAAGTGGAATATCGGTATTAATGGTAGCTATTTATTTATTCATGAGAGGTCTTTCTACTATTGAATCTGGCTTAACTAATAATAAGAGTTTAAATAAAATTTCTGCGTCGATGCTTATATTTGGAGTTGCGCTGATTGCAATAACCACAGCAGTAAAGAAATTATCTAATATTAATGCAGAAGGTTTAATTGCATCTTTAGGGTCAATAGCTATTCTGTTAACAACTATTTTTATTTTTATGAGAGGCTTATCGACTATTGGCGGAACAGATATGCTGCTAATTTCAGGAGCCATGGCAGTATTTAGTGCATCATTGATAGCTTTATCGTTTGCAATACAAATGATTTCGTTGATTCCGATTAACAATTTAATGAGCGCAATAGGCGCTATAACAGCATTAATGATAGTTATAGGAGGCATTTCTACACTGGTTGGTAATACAGGAGTAGGCTTCTTAGGCTTATTAGCTTTTGCGGCAGTTTTTGCTTCACTAGGTGCTGCAGTAATGATGGTTGGTATCGGTATTGAAAAGATGCTTCCTTTATTAATGCTTTTGTCAACTCAAGCTGTTGAAGTTGGCGAGGGTATACAAAGAGT
This sequence comes from Candidatus Rifleibacteriota bacterium, assembly GCA_017526725.1. Next base: position 1,562 of record JAFXRA010000080.1, on the reverse strand, counting down.
ACTAGTTATGGCGTTTGAATCTTTATTAGCAATTGCACCAGCATTTGTTGAAGGTTTAGTAACTGCAATATTAACATTTATTCCAAAAATGTTAGAAGGTATAGCATATTCAGTACCGTATATGATTATAAGTATGTTTGCTATATTAGTTTCATTCTTAAATGGCGTTGCTGAAGGCATCCGCGATAATGCGTATGCAATTGGAGATGCTTTGGGTAATATAGCAGCTGCTTTGATTGAAGGACTAATCGAAGGTTTATGGGCATTAGGAACTTCATTTACTCATGGGTTGCTTGATTGGATCACTGGAAATTCTCAACAAGAAGAGATTGATCAATTCTTTGCTGAACGTGGTGAATCAAGTGGTGAATCAATGGTAGATGCTCAGGCTCAAGCAATATCTGATAATGAAAAGAAAGTGACAGATGCTGCTGAAACAATGTCTGAAAATACAAAAGCGTCATTAGAAGATTATTTAGGGTATCTTGGTGTTGGTACTAATAACGTTCAAGGTATTATAAATGCAGTTGCACCAGATTCTCAGAATTGGCAGGATACGTATAATGCTTATTTTGCATTTGGTCAAATGACAACACAAGCAACTGCGGATGGCGCTAAAGTACAATCACCTTCAAAAGCTACTTATGCCATTGGTAAATTTATAGGGCAAGGTTTGGTAAACGGTATATTAGCTATGTCTGAACCAATAAAAAAATCTGGTTTTGATTTAGGTGAACAAGTTGTTAAAGCTATTTCTACAGCTTCCGACATGGCTGATGAAATTCTAGAAACCGGAATAGATCCGGTCATCACTCCAGTTTTAGATCTGTCAAACATTGCCAATGGCGCATCTATGCTTTCGAGTATGTTAGACTCTGGAGCTTCATACAATGCTGCATTTGCAGCTAGTAGCTTTGGCAGTTTAGCAGACAAAAATCAAAATAGTGAAAATTTAAGAGGCAATAATACATTTAATATTAATCCGACATTTAATGTCAATACTCATGGCCAAATTACTCGTGAAACAGTCCGCTCATGGAGTTCATGGATTGTTGACGATATTAATGAGGAACTAGGTAAACGATTCTAAGGAGGTAACTTTATGGCAGAGTATCGTAAGCACTGGCTTATAAATTCTTTAGGCCAAAGATACGACTTTACAGAAGACAACTCAAAATTATTATTTTCTAGACCTCAGGGATTTGGTTTTAGAAGAGAATATGAAACGATAAAAGTTGGTAACAGTGAGCTGGTTATGTCACAACAGTTTGACCTGACTGACATCACTGGCCAACTTTTATTTTATCGAAATCAGGATGCTGGCGACATTTACCAGGATTATCGTGATTTTATTGGATTTGTAAAGTTCAAGCCCTTAATGTTCTTTCAGCTTACGCCGAATGATATTAATCCATTTTATTGTGATGTTTTATTAACCAATATCGATAAGCCTGATATAGGTGAAAATGGTATTTTATCTGTAAACGTAACTTTTCATAGATTGACTGAATGGCTTGATGCAGAGGATTACACTATTGTTTTAACTAATGAACCAACTGGTG